>JAYWCL010000214.1:0-64032 GCA_043780595.1 Limnoglobus sp. | reverse complement strand
CGACGCGGATGCGAAGACGATCGCGACGGTGTGCGGGTACTTCGAGAACAACGCGGAGCGGATGCGTTACGACGAGTATTTGACGGCAGGTTATCCAATTGCGACGGGCGTGATCGAGGGCGCGTGTCGTCATGTGATCAAGGATCGGATGGAGCAAGGCGGGATGCGTTGGACGCTCGAAGGCGCACAAGCGATGCTGAATTTGCGAGCGGTGAATGCCTCGAACGCGGCGGAAGAATTTGGAAACTGGCGACAAGTCGAGGGAGCCGAACGCATGCATCCGCATCGGCAACTCGTGGGAAGCTACGAGGGATTCCCAGCCTAACCCACGCCGGAAACGCGGTTACACCCGTCCGGCTAACCTCGCGTCATCATGTCGCTGTCGCCAAGAAGCTCAGTTCCTCTCCGGCTAAACCGGTGAACTCGAGTTCCTGTAGGAACTCCACTGCCGATGGGTAGCGGTGATCGGGTAGCTTGGCGAGTAGTCGCGAGAGGATGCGATCGAGTGTGGGCGGAATTCGCTTGTTGACGATGCTGGCCGTCGCGTACGTTCCCTTTTCTTTCGCTTTAATTAGCGTCAGCATGTCCGTGGCAGGGAACGGCGTGATGCCCGTCAGGCAGTGGTAGAGCAAGCAACCGAGCGCGTACAGATCGCAACGCGGATCGACGTGTTTTGCGTCGCGGACTTGTTCGGGGGCCGCATAGAGCGGCGTGCCGATCCCGATGCCGGTTCGCGTCAGTCCGACGTCCGCATCGTCGTCGGTTTTCGCCAGGCCGAGGTCGGCGAGTTTGACGATCCCGGCTTTGGAAATCAGCAAGTTGTCCGGCTTGACATCGCGATGAATCAGCCCCGATTCGTGCGCGTATTGCAGTGCCATCCCGCACGATTTCGCAATGAGTGCGGCATCCGGAACGGTGAAGCGACCGAGCTTGCCGAGCCACGTGCCGACCGTGCCACCTTCGAGGAGTTCCATCGCGAGAAAGATGAAACCGTGCGCTTCGCCGGCCGCGATGAGTCGCACGATATTCGTGTGATCGAGCTTCCCCATGATCCGGACTTCGCGGTGGAATCGCTCGACGAAACTCGCCTTCGCGCCGAGTTCCTTCGACATCACTTTCAGTGCAACGATGCGGTTGCGGCTAATTTGAATCGCTTTGAAGACGGTACCCATGCCGCCTTCGCCGAGCTTGCCGATGAGGCGAAAATCGCCGAGCGTGCTAACGAGGACTTTCGTCGGGGGTTTGGGTTGCGGTGCGGGCGCGACGCCGTTGGGGATGTATTCCTGCGTCTGGTTCAAGGCATCGGACGGAGCGATCCAATCTTGCGTTTGATCCAGACGCTTCGGCTCGGGGGGCGACATGGGCGTGTCTCTTCGAGTGAACGGTTTTCGCCATCATATCGAATCGGTCTCACTCACTCACTTTTTCGAGGAAAATTCGAGACCGATCTAGCCGAGGAAATCACTCTCGGGCAAGACCTTCATATCGTCGGCTGTCTCGGCGAGAAGTTGCCGAGGTAACGCGAGATGTCCGTTTCCCCATGAGGCCGCAATTGCGAAATCCGAGCCGAGGCACGGGCAGCCGGAATGCGACGGATTGACGGTGCGAATGGTGTCGGGGGACACTGGAGCAGCATCACAAGCCTGCGAAATGGCGTATTCCGCGTAAACCGGATCATTTATTCAAGCCGCGAAAGCCAGACAACCGATTCTAACAGCACACAGATGCACGGCGGTTAGAATCGGAGGTCGATCCCATGGTCATCGAATGGAATAGCCTATTGCGGACCGCGTTACCCGTTGGGGTACTCGGAGTTGCGGCGTTTACAATTTGCACGCAGAACGCCGAAGGGTTCTTCCCGCCGATCCCACCGACCGTAACGAAAGTCACGACATTACCGCCGACGGTCACGCCACCGATTGTCGTGCCACCCGTGGTTCCACCCATCGTTGTGCCACCCGTGGTACCTCCGGTGGTTCCGCCGATCGTGCCGCCACCACCGGTGATCCCGCCCGTGCCACCGCCGCCGTTCGTGCCACCCGTGGTGCCACCGCCATGCGCGTGCCCCGTGCCACCGATTGTGCGCCCGCAAGTGGTGCCCGAACCGACGATGTTAATCTCGGCCGCGATTGGACTCGCCGCAGCGATGGGTTACAACGTCCGCCGTCGCCGCACGCCTAAATCGTGAATCGCGGCAAGGTGCTGCGTTGCGGTTCGAGTTCGCGAACGATGTCGATGGCCCGGCGAAACGGGTAGCGTTTCAAGAGGTGTTCGAGTCGGCGGAAACTCTTGCGAATCCCCACGTACGTGCGCCATTTCGATAGCGCTTTCAGTGGGAGTTTCGGCTGATCCACGTCGAATTCCCACGGGTGGAAGTACGTCATCCCCATCGCGGGCTTCGTCGTACGCCGCAACTGCGACAAGCCCGCTTTCATAATCATCAGTGGGAACAACCGGAAATACCCGCCACCTGCGACGGGCAGGTTCTGGCCCGCGATCCGCCACGTGGCGGGTGGCAGTTCGAGTATCTCGGACGTCTTGCCGACTGCGATAAACGGCGTTCGTGGGGCATCGGGGATGCCGTAACGGTCGTGGCGAACGGGGAAGATCGACGAATCATAGATCAGGCCGCATTCGGCAATCACGTCGATGGCCCACGCGGTCTGCCGCACGACGCTGAACGTCGGCGCGCGATAGCCGAACACTTCCACGCCCGACGTTTGCTCCAAAACCGCCTTACTCCGTCGAAGATCGGCCGCAAACGTCTGCGGGGTGAAGCGGTGTACGCGCTGGTGGTCGTAACTGTGCGTGCCGATTTCGTGACCGGCGTCGGCGATGTCGCGAACGAGTTGCGGGTGCGTTTCCGCAATCTGACCGACGACGTAGAACGTCGCTTTCACATTCGCTGCCGCGAGACGCTCCAGAATCGCGCGCGTCGAACGCTCCATGCGATTCGCGTAATCGAGCTTCATTTCCGGTGAACATTCGATATTCGCGGCGGCTTCGATTCGATAATGCTCTTCGATGTCGAAACTCAAAACGTACCCGGATGCCGTCGATTCGCTGTTTGCCATATTCACTTTCTAGCGGATCGCCTCGTAGGTCACCGAAAAACTAATGAAACCGATCCGTCTCTTTACAAGAATTCATGCTTGTCAAACCACCGCGCTCAATGCATGATACATTGAAGTGCGTTGCGTTTTATTGCCGAACTTCTAAAGCACTCCTTTGTTTCAGAGGACACCAATCATGTTGCGAAAGTCTGCCGGGTTGTTTGCCATCGTCGGGATTACCTGCATGTTCGTTGGCGTAATGCTCGGTCGCACCGTTTTCAATTCGTCTGCCATCGGAGATTCAACGAAATCTTCGGCAACGAGCACGCCGATCCAGGCATCGGGTACGAAGAACGGACCGAACGAGATCGTGAAAGAAATTGACGATGTTGCGGTTTCGTGTCTTTACATCGATCGTTGTCTCGCTCGCCTGGAAGCCGAGCCACCGACTGAGCAGTTGAGTGATCGCGTCGCCTCGATCATCATGTCAGCCGAGCGGACTTTGCCCGTTTTCTGGGGCGTCGATCCTCAAACACTGGCACCCGGCGTCCGTGAAAAGATTGACGAGTATCCCAAAAGGATTCGTATGTGGGTCGATCGTGTCAACGAGCAGAAATCTCAACTGGCACTCACATCCGTCAAAAGTCTTGCCAATGAGCATGAAGCGTGGCGAGTGGCAAATCAGGATAAGCTTTACCAGCCACATATCGAGCACGACGAGGCGGTGATTCGGCAAATGCAAACCCTCATCGTCGGTATGTCGGCCGGCCCGGCTCTAACCGATGCCATGGGGGAATTACTAGCGAAACAAAACTTGCTCAACGCGCACAATCGAAATCAACTGACAGATTACCAGAAGTTGGCAATTAAAAAGAGTCATGAATTCGTCTCGTTCACACTGAGTAACACGATTAGCCGAGATTCTGTGCTGCTAGAAGCGTTCGATAAAGCGGAGGTCGCGAAAATCGATTCTGCATTACTCGGTGCACCCGCCCGCAGAATGTACGACACGGCCATCGGTCTTATGGAAGCCAAACTAAAGGATCGAACACACGCTGAATTTCTTCTCAAACTCACAGATACCGAAAAATGGCCGCTCAGCAATTATTGACACGACTCGCAGTAGCCGCTTTCTTCGCCCTGCTTGTGACCGGCCCCGTCGTCGCACAATCGGCGGTGATGCCGCAGTGGGTCCGTGTCGCGACCGCATCGCGCGGCGTGGCCAAGATGACAATTATGGGGACGAACGCCATCGAGTCCTCCTCGCGTGAGGCTCCAATTCAATCCGCACTCAAGGTGGGCGACACGCTTTTCGCCGCACGAAACGTGTATTACGACAACGCCCGCCTGCTCGGCAGCCGGAACGCATCTCGGACCGCATTAGTCGGGCGATACGCGGCGTCTCTCAAAACGGCGGGCAGTTTGCTCGCCGTGGCTAGCACTTCCTACGAACTGGTAAACGGCACACTCTCAGCCAGCCAAGCCGGTCGAAATGCCGTCCAACTTGCCCTGGCGACAACGGCTGTTACGGGAACATATCTCGGGATGATCGCTGTGGCGGGATGGGTCGGAACGGCTTCGACTGGCACTGCAATCGGAACCCTTACTGGTGCCGCGTATACGAGCGCGGCAACGGCCTGGTTTGGCGGCGGTGCGGTGGCCGCGGGCGGTGGGGGCATGGCCGTAGGGAGCGTCGTTTTAACCGGAGGAACGATACTCGTTGCCGCTGGCGTCAGTTACGGCGTGTACAAAACGTGGAACCTACTCGACCCCGCCGAACGCGACGCACTGAATACACTCGCCGCCAGTTACCAAATGAGGGGTGACCTCACGGACGCGAATTCCGCTCGCGGAGCCGCACTGCTCGCCGAGAAGCGGAATCTGGAGCAAGTGAGTGGTCGCAAGTCGAGGAACTGATAATAGCCTATGAATTCGTGACACTGCGTGAGGCTACCCACCTTGCTCTGCGGTTGACGGGGTGGGTACCGTGGTGATATGTCACCAACCACAATGACCGAAAATAGTTTGTTCGACACATCCGCACTGCCAGGGGTGTTTGCCGAGGTCGTGTTCGATCGACCGATCGATCAGGCGTACACCTACGCCGTGCCGGAAGCGCTGCGAGATCGCATTACCGTTGGGCAACGGGTCGAATGCTCGTTCGGGCGCGGCGACAAAGGTTCGATTGGCTACGTCATCGGCATCGGCGACATTGCCCCGCAACGGGCCGTGAAGTCGATCTTGCGGTTTGCCGACGACGTGGCGCTCGTAGACGATCAACTCCTGAAACTCACGCGATGGATGGCGGATTATTACCTGTGCGGTTGGGGCCAAGTGCTACACGCGGTGGTGCCAGCCGGGGCACGCGATAAAGCCGGAACGAAGAACGCCACGTTCGTCGTTTCGCTACCCCCGGAAGAGCTTCCGCACCCATTACCGACCGTCACTCCGAAGCAGAAACAGGCGCTCGACCGGTTGAAGCAAGAAGGCAAGCCGGTCGAACTGCCACGATTGGCGAAGATGCTCGGCGGCGGGGCGAGTGCGATTCATACGCTCGTTTCCAAGGGCTTGATTCGCAAATTTACCGAACGCATCGAACGTGCAGAGTCGGTCGAACCGGGCGACGATCTTTCGACGCCCTCGACTGACGCCCCGCTTTTGCTCAATCCAGATCAAGTCCGCGCATGGGATACCATTCGTGCGGCGCTCGATACGGGCGGGTTCCATCCGTTTCTGCTGCACGGCGTCACCGGTAGCGGCAAGACGGAAATCTACCTGCGTGCGATTGAAGAAGTCGTGCGCCGCGGGCAGGAAGCGATCGTGCTGGTGCCGGAGATTTCCCTGACGCCGCAGACGATCGAGCGCTTTCGCGGGCGTTGCGGGCAGGTCGCGGTGTTGCACAGTCACCTCACCGATTCCGAGCGTGGGGCGTACTGGCGGCGTGCGGCGGAGGGGAAAGTGCAAGTCGTCGTCGGGGCACGCAGTGCGGTCTTCGCACCGACGCGGAACCTCGGCTTGATCGTCATCGACGAAGAGCACGAAAACAGTTTCAAACAGGAATCGACGCCGCGTTACCATGCCCGCGATGTGGCGATCATGCGGGCACGATTGGCGAACGTGCCGATCATTCTCGGTTCGGCCACACCGAGCCTCGAAAGCTGGCACAACGCGCACCAACCGGGTGGCTATACCAAAATCTCGATGCCGAACCGCGTCGAAAACCGTCCGATGCCGCAGGTGGCACTCGTCGATTTACGCCACGAACCGAAGACGCCCGGCAAGTATTTCGCCATCGGTTCCACGCTCGAAAAGGGTATGCGCGATTCGCTGAAAGCGGGCGGGCAGGTGATGCTGTTGCTCAACCGTCGCGGTTTCAGCACGCACGTTCATTGCCCCGCCTGCGGTTACGTCGCCCAGTGCGCCCACTGCGATCTGTCGGTTACGTTCCACCGTGGCAAATCGGCGCTCGTTTGCCACTACTGCGGCTGGGAAACGCCGCCGTTCGCGAAGTGCCCGTCGTGTAGCCAACTGGCGATCCGCTATCAGGGCCTCGGCACCGAAAAGCTTCAGGAAGAGATCGAATCGAAGTTCCCGGATAAAGTCGTGCAGCGGATGGACTCGGACACGATGTCCAAGCCCGGCAGCCACGAGCGGGTACTCGATGCGTTCCGCGATGGCTCGATTCACATCTTGCTCGGTACGCAAATGATCGCAAAAGGCCTGGACTTCCCGAACGTCACGCTCGTCGGCGTCGTGAACGCGGACGTCGGGCTGCACCTGCCAGACTTCCGCGCGGCCGAGCGGACGTTTCAGTTGTTGACTCAAGTGGCGGGGCGTACCGGTCGCGGGCCGAAAGGTGGCCGCGTGATGATTCAGACTTTCACGCCGGAACACCCGTGTATCGCGCTCGCCACGCGGCACGCTTACATCGAATTCGCCACGCAAGAATTGCACCACCGCAAAGAGCACCAGTACCCGCCTTACCACCGGCTGGCGCGGCTGATCGTCCGCAGCGAGAGGCAGGAAGCATCCGAAGCGTTCGCGAACACGCTTGCCGGTGCGTTCAAGGAAGCGATCCGTCGCCACGCCACGCCCGGCACCGCCCCGCTACGCCTCCTCGGCCCCGCCGAGTGCCCCGTGTTCAAGCTGAACGGCTACTACCGCTTCCACTTTCAAATCCAGAGCGACATTACCAGCCCGCTCCACGCGGTGCTGCGCGAAGTTCTCGCAGTTGCGAAGACGCCAAATGGCGTCGAGTATCAACTCGATATCGATCCGTACAGCATGTTGTAGTCGCAGTTTGAAATTCCATCAATCGCGTTCTATGCTGCCTGCGATGCAACTTTTCGAGAATCCGCATCGCGAGGATTTTCCGTGATAGAAGAAGATCTGCCGTACAGTTCAAACTTGCACGACCCGGCCACTGGCGTCGGCGAACTCCAGACATCGATCCTCCTGAAGGCGGATAATCCGTGGCGGCTCGACACCGAGTTTGAAGACGAAAACCCCATATTCGGTGGCACGAAGGAGTTGCCGGAGTTGGGGCATTTCGAAGTGTTGGAAACGATTGGTCGCGGTGGGTTTGGCGTCGTCGTGAAAGCGTTCGACCAGAAACTGCAGCGGATCGTGGCCATCAAGATGATGTCTTCGCAGATGGCGATCAACTCGCCGGCGCGGAAGCGCTTCGTGCGCGAAGCCCGTGCGGGTGCGGCGGTCCGTAGCGAGAACGTCGTTCGCATTTACGCCGTCGAAGAGAAGCCGGCGCCGTACCTGGTGATGGAATACGTTCCCGGTATTTCGCTGCAACAGCACCTCAACCGTACCGGGCCGCTCGATGTGGCGGAGGTATTGAAGATCGGCGCACAAATCGCACGCGGGTTGGCCGCCGCACACGCCACGGGGTTGGTGCATCGCGATATCAAGCCCGCTAATGTGCTGCTCGAAGATGGCGTCAACATCACGGTGAAGCTCACCGATTTCGGGTTAGCCCGCGCCGCCGACGATGCCAGCCTGAGCCAGAGCGGCATGGTCGTCGGCACGCCGATGTTCATGGCACCCGAGCAAGCGCGCGGCGATGCGTTCGACCATCGTGCGGATTTATATAGCCTCGGAAGCGTGCTGTATGTGATGGTCAGCGGGCGACCGCCGTTCCGTGCGTCGAGCGTGCTTTCCGTACTCAAGCGAGTGGTAGAGGAAGAGCCACGACCGATCCAAGAGATCATCCCCGAAACGCCGCAATGGCTATGCGACATTATCTCGAAACTGCACGAGAAGAAGCCCGAACGTCGTTTCGGTTCGGCAGAAGAAGTCGCAGTTGTTTTAGAAAAGTGCTTGAAGGATATGCAGCAGGGTATCGCGGTTCAGCCACCCGTCCCGCATAAACCGGTACGGTCGAAGAAGTGGTCCGCTTTTGCCACAATTGGGTTCGTAGCTTGTGCCGCGCTCGTCGCGTTGCTGTTTGCATTTCTGCTCGCCAAACCGAAGATTCCAGCCGTATCACCACCGATCGAAGTTGTCGAAAAGCCGGTTGAGAAAGTTGCCACCAGCTACACGAATTCGCTCGGTATCGAGTTCGTTCGCGTCCCGGCTGGGAAGTCGAAACTCGGCGGAGACAAGGGCGTCGTGGGGCCGCGCGAAGTGACGATTCCGTACGACTTCTACATCGGCAAATACGAACTGACCCGCGAAGAGTGGGAGAAGGTCATCGGGCCGGGGACGGATCCGAGCCACTTCTCGCGAACGAATGCGGGCCGCGATGCGGTCGCGACCGTTTCCGATGAGGATCTCAAACGGTATCCCGTCGAGCGCGTGTCGTGGAACGACTGCCAAGAGTACATCCGGCAATTAAACCGGAAAACGCAAGAGAGCGGTTGGGTGTACCGGTTGCCGACATTTAACGAATGGGAATACGCCTGCCGCAACGGCCCAGGACAAACCGACGCAGATCTCGGTTGCGATTATTATGCTGGCGAGCCTTCGATGACGTGGACTGCGGAAATGGGGAACCTCAAAGAGAACGGTTTGCAGTCGCCAACGCGCGTGGGAAGCTACAAGCCGAACCGGCTGGGTATCCACGATATGCACGGTAATGTCAGCGAACACCTCGACGACATTTACGGTGTTGGAAGACTGATCGCCGGAGGGCGTTTCGATATTGTATCGTCGGATTGGAAAATCAGAGAATGTCGAACAGCTTATAACCTCGAAAACCGAAGCAATACCGGCGGGATGCGTCTGATACGGGTTCCCGTTGGCGATGCGACGGTCACTTCGCGACAACATCTCGAGGCGGTCGTCGCCGAATTGATTCGGCTCAATCCTGGCTTCCACGGCAAGGTCGATTCGGAGATCACCGACGACCGCGTGACCAAACTGATCATCGACAATGCCCAACAAATCAAAACGATCTCTCCACTGCGCGAACTCCGCCATCTGCAATCGCTGCGTATCTACTTTGGAACTTACACGGATCTCAGTCCGCTGATCGGGTTACCGCTTCGCGATGCCGCGTTCGACGGCAATTTCAAGATCAGCGACATCAATTCACTAAAAGGTATGCCACTCGAAATTCTGAGTGTCTGGGGGTTCACGGGGAACGATCTTATGCCGCTCAAAGGGATGAAGTTGAAAAGCCTGAACATCGGCGGTGGTGAAGTCAAACTCGATCTCGAAGCACTACGCGGACAACCGTTGAATTTCCTCTGTCTGAACCTCACGAAAGTCGACGATCTGTCGCCGTTGAAGGGCATGCCACTGGAACATTTGCTGGCGACGGGCACCGAGATTCGAGATCTGTCTCCACTGATTGGGATGCCGCTGACCGTGTTAAAATTCAACGGCACGAAAGTCGCGGATACGAATCCCATTCGCATGATGCCGCTGAAACATCTCGAGTTGGACTACCAGTACGATCGCGATGCGAAAATCTTGAAAGCGATCCCGTCGCTCGTAATGATCAACCAGCAGAAAGCGGATGACTTTTGGAAGGAACAGGAGAAGAAAGAGAAGAAGAAATGACAGGATTCGCAGGATTGGCAGGATAGAAGTGTCCATTCTTTTCTTATTCTGGTAGCCGCAGGTCTTTAGCCTGCGCGGGGGAAAATACCCTTAAAAACCAGTCGTGGCGAGTCTTCGAGACGCGACGCGATCCGCCATAACGCCAATGGGTGCGGCCCCTCCCATGGTATCACCATGGGCTACGTGAGCGGTCCTTTCAGGACCGAAAAACAAGGCGATTCTGACGTAGTCGAATTCGTGAGACTTCGGGATGCAGGAAGTCGCTGCGTAAGAAGTCTCACGACATCTGCTACACGTATTTACTCCAACGGAGTTCCATCACTTAGCCCAGGGTTAGACGTTCCTCGTCGTACCCCTGGGGGCATTAATGTCCCAAAAAAAGAGAATTCTCTCGCGTTCTCGATTCCAATCCGTCATACTGCACGTTCATTCTTCCTCGCGTTCACTCCTGCCTGGCGAGGCTGCGGTTATGTTTGCACACCCTGTCGTTTCGCGCCGCGTTGCGCTTCAAGCCGGCGCATCGTCTCTGCTGGGCCTTGGCCTCGAACATCTTGCGCCGTTGCGTGCGGAGAATGCGAAGCCAACAAAATCAGCGCGCTCGGTGATTTACATTTTCCTTTCGGGCGGCCTCGGCCAACACGATAGTTTCGACCTCAAGCCCGACGCACCCGCGGAAATTCGCGGCGAGTTCCGGCCAATTGCCACCGCCACGCCAGGAGTGCGAATATGCGAACACTTGCCGATGCTCGCGGCCCGCTCGAAGATGTGGTCGCTGGTCCGTTCGTTGACGCATCCATCGAACGATCACTCCGGTAGCCACCACATCATGCTCACGGGGCAATCGCAATTACCGATTGGGTTCAACCCGAGCGCGCCGCGGCCCGGCGATTGGCCGAGTCTCGCATCGGTGGCAGGTGCCGTCACGCGGCCACGTAACAACCTGCCGCCGGCCGTCGTGCTGCCGGACAAGATCGTCCACAATGGCGGGCGCGTATTGCCCGGCCAGTTCGCAGGCATCATGGGACGACAACGCGACCCGTGGTTCCTGGAGATGTCCGCGTTCGAGCCGAAAGCCTACGGGGCATTCCCGGAGTACGAGTTCGACCACCAGCAACGGAAAATCGCCGCGAAACGAACCGCGTTCGTACTGCCCGATCTGGAACTGCCGCAAGGCGTCGATCCACTACGCTTCGGTTCGCGGATGGATATTCTCCATGCGATCGACGGGCAACGACAGGCGATGGATCGTTTGGGAGCCACGGGCGCATATCAACGCTCGCGCGGCGATGCGGTGTCGTTACTCACGGATCGCCGCGTGCGGAAAGCGTTCGATTTGCAACATGCCAGCGAGCGCGAACTCGACCGCTACGGCCGCAATGCGTTCGGCTGGAGCCTTTTAATGTCCGCACGCCTCGTCGAAGCGGGTGTGAACCTCGTGCAAGTGAACTTGGGGAACAACGAGACGTGGGACACGCACGGCAACGCCTTCCCGCACTTGAAAGATAAGCTCTTTCCGCCGACGGATCGCGCACTGTCGGCATTGCTCGACGATTTGCAGGAACGGGGTTTGCTCGAATCGACGCTGATCGTGATGGCAGGTGAGTTCGGGCGAACGCCGAAGGTTTCGACGCTGCCACAGCATTACAAACAAGCTGGACGCGACCACTGGGGTGCTGTGCAGAGCCTATGGCTTGCGGGAGGTGGCGTGGTCGGTGGCCGCGTGATTGGGTCGTCCGATGCGAAGGGGGCGTACCCTGCAACCGACCCGCAGACCCCCGAGAACTTCGCCGCAACGATCTACGATTCGCTCGGGCTGCCCAAGACGACTGCTTGGACCGACACCGAGAATCGCCCGCATCACATCTATCACTCGGACCCCATCCGCGGCTTGAATTAAGGCGTTTTCGGTGCCGGTGCTGGCTCGGCGGCGGTTGCGGCGGGAGCGGGCTTCTTTTCGAGATTCAACAACGGCTTGTGGAGCGGTGGGGCCACCGTCATGGGGCTATTGTACTTCGGGGCTTTGTCGCGAAGGCAGACGATCAGGCCGTTGTCCGATGCGAGGAAGATGCGGTCGGTTTGCTCGTTCATCGTCGGGATGCGGAACTCGCCGAGGTCGATGGAACTCAACGCGACCGCCCGTTTGGTGATGGAGTCCGCAACGCGGCTGCGGTCGTAGGCGTGAACGCGGCCGAGGCGGTCGCGGACGTATGCGCGTTCGTCGTTGACCGCGAGCAGATAATCGTCGGTACTCAAAGTTCGCCACGTCACATCGCCCGTTTTCGGATCGATCCGCGCGACACCCGATCCTTCGGAGGGTTGGAAAATTCCGTTGTTGGTGGCCAGCGGGCTTCGCGTCAGAACGCCGCCGACGTTCGCTCGCCAAATGGGTCGGAGCGTCGCATTACCGCCGCTCGTTAGATCGAGAGCGAGAAGGTTCCCCCCATCGAGCGGAATGTACGCGACATCGTCGGCTTGAGCGGACGCAGCCGTCGCGGCATCCGGCATCTTCGCATCGACTTGCGGTACCTTGTCTTCTTTTTGCAACGCGATGATTGCGGGCGTATCGCTCGTCACCCACACGCGACTTCGGGTGGTCAGCGGTTGGTAAGCCAGTCGAACGGACGAACCGTACGCCCAGCGCAACTGCGGTTCCAAGCCGCGCTCGCGCAGGTTGGTCTTCGCGGCGACGGCGGCCATCGAAGGCATGGTCGATAGCGATGGCGTCCGTTGGATCTGCCCCGTTGCGGGGTCGCGGAAACTGTAGGGCTGACGCAAACTGTACGCGAGGCCGACCGATTCCGTCTTGTTTAAGTATCGACCTTTGTCATCGTAAAGGCGATACGGCGGCTGCATGGTCGGCAGCACCGAAAGCGAAGGCGTACGCTGCGAGACGTTCCCCGATGGCTCGGCGGTGGCGAGCGTGATCTTCGTCTCTTCAAAGCGATCCTCTTCAAACAGCGACTTCCGCGCGCCACTCGGATAACGGTCCGCAACCACGTTCGCCGGGTTGCGGGTTTTCGGGTCGTTGACGATACTACCTCCCTTCGCTTTCAGGGCCGCGAGGGCTTTATCGGGCACGGTAATCGCCGATGGCAGATCGAACGCTGCGATGCGCTGACTATTCAGAATCAGGTAGAATCCCGTATCGTCGGCGGTCGGCCCCGACGTGGGATTGAGCGGCAAGCTGTAAGAGAATTCGACCGTCCCCGTGTAGCGCTGGATGCAGTACAACCGCAGCACGTTGACCGCAAACACGAAGCGAGAGTTGACGCCGATAGGGTAAATCGTCGCGTTCGGCGAATCGTACTTCAAGGTCCATTGTTGGGCACCGGTTCGCTCGTCGATGGCGACGAGCAACCCCGCGACGGTTTGCACGAAAATCTGCCCGCCCGGCACGACTTGCACCAGTCCAACGCTGTCCGAACGTCCGCCGACCGGCACTACGGTCGTCCATTGCGTCGTGAGGTTTAGCTGGTCGAGGGTGGCCGCCGAGGGTGGCACTGCCTTCGAGTAGATCGACGATTGACCGTACGCGGAGGGCACGATTGAGAAGCCGACGAGCAAAAGAGCCGCAGATATCCGCATGACACGCACTCCGGAAACGGTTTGCCGATTTCAACAGTTTACCACGAACCGAAAGCAAGTGGTGGCGAACCTGTCTGCGAGCCGACAGTTCGTTGACGCGGTACGACGGTTGCATCGGTTCTGCGGGCTACTTTTTGCCCATCGCACGCTTTTGGGCAAAGAACGCGGTCAAGATCGCCGAACACGATTCGGCCATCACGCCGCCAATCACGGCACAGCGATGGTTCAAACGCGGGTCGTTCGTGATCTGATACAGCGTGTGGCACGCCCCCGCTTTGAAGTCCGTGCAGCCGTACACGACGATCGGTACGCGGGCCTGCACGATCGCCCCCGCACACATCGGGCACGGTTCGAGCGTCACGTACAGAATGCACTTTTCCAAACGCCACGAACCGAGCGAAGCGGCCGCTTGCGTCAGTGCGATCATTTCTGCGTGCGCCGTTGGGTCGATCAGGCGCTCGCGCTGATTGTGTGCCCGTGCGATGATGCCCATTTCCGGGTGAACGATCACCGCCCCGACCGGGACTTCATCCTCATCGGCGGCCGTCATCGCTTCTTCCAGTGCCATCGCCATGTGATGTTCGTGCAGCGGGTGTCGTGCGTCGGTCAGCGGCAGATCGAAAGCAAATGGGTCGTCCACGGGAAAGCCTCCTGAAATGCGTTTAGCACGTACGTTATACTGCATCTGTAGCGACTGTTTTCGGAAAGGGCGACCCGTGCTATTGGACAATCAACCGACCGCGTTCGACTTGCGGTTCCGCTTCCTCGGCTTCCCCGTGCGGGTCAGCCCGTTCTTCTGGCTCGTTATGGCGCTGTTCGGCCAGAACTGGTTCCAGACCGGCATCGAGTTCGGCCTGATCTGGGTGGCGTGCGGTTTCATTTCAATACTCGTTCACGAACTCGGCCACGCGCTCGCGATGCGCCGGTTCGGTTCGCCCGCCCGCATCGAACTTTTCGCATTCGGCGGCATGGCGATCGGCAGTTACACCAGCCCCTCCGCCTACCGACGGATGGGAATCGCCGCCGCCGGACCCGCCGCCGGTGCCACGCTGTTCGGCATCGTCTACGGGACGCAGGAACTATTTGAATGGGCAGGAACCAACCCCTATACGATGGTGATTTACGGCGCGTTGTTCATGATGAATTTGTTCTGGACGATCTTCAACTTGCTGCCGATCAAGCCGTTCGATGGCGGGCATATCCTCCGCGAATTCTTAGTGATTCGCAACGTGCGACAACCCGACTTCCAGACGCAAAAAATCTCGTTCGTGGTCGCACTCACACTCGGCATCTTCGGGATCGCCATGAACTTCGGCCCGCGAGAAATGGTGATTAACCTCGCGAAATCGCTCCCGATGTGGCTCCTTTACGTGATACCCGGACCGGTCATGTCGCTATTCTTGTTGCTGATCGCCTACCAGAGCTACGAAGTGATGAAGCAATATCGCCGACCGCACCTCTACAACGACGACGAAGGCTACCCGTGGCGAGGTAGACGATAGAGCGACATCTTGCTTTCAGTCAGATGTCGGGGTAGCATGACAAATACATTCTTCTTGGGGCGAATCACTATGGCGATACTGCAAGAAATCAAAGCCGCCGCTTCCACTTTAACACCTGCAGAGCAGCTCGAACTCATCGACTTCCTCGAAATCGCTGCGATCGGATCGCAGGATCGAATCCGAGCAGAATGGAGCGATCTGGCCGGGAAACGTCTGGCCGAGCACGAATCGGGCGCTCGTCAGGCCGTTCCATTTAACACGGTTTTCAAACGCCTTCCGGTGGATTGATAATTCGAGCGGGCTGACGGTATACGTTATCGTGCCAGCCCGCAGCGCAAGTTTTGAAGTTGCGCTGTTTGCGATTCGGGTAGCACGTATCAGACCGTCTTCGAGCCTGAATGGCACGTTCCAACAGCCCAAGGCGAAGCAGGCGTAGCCGCGAAGCCTTGGGTACCCGCCGCACCCACGATTCGGCCCTGAAAGGTGCCGTTCAGGCACCATCCATGACTAAACCTCGCCGCAAACAGGGCGGTGCGGAATGTAAGGATCGATCGTGCGGACGTTGCACCCTGAACGGCCCCTTTCAGGGCCGAAGAACATTCCAACACTGATACCCAAGGCTTTGCCTTGGGCTGACAGAACCGGCCCTACAGGCCGTAAGATTGGCATTTTGAAACGCAGGTGTTCCAAAAACCCGTGTCTGAAATGCATGATCGCGCAACTTCTAAACTTGCGCTGCGGGCTGGCGCAACGTCCATACCGCGAGGGATTTACCATGTCGGCGATACTCGAAAATGTCAAAGCGGCGGCAATCCAGCTGTCCCCGGCAGAGCAATCGGAACTGATCGATTTTCTAGAGGATAGCAATTCAATCCGTGCGGCCTGGGAATCCGAGTCGCGTCGGCGTTTCGCGGAAATGGAATCGGGTGGCGTCGTGGGCGTTTCAGTCGACGACGTTTTCCGTCGTGCGAACGCCCTACGCGATGGAGTGGCGGTTACGCGAAGGCGATTCCTTTCTGAAAGAAGTTGTTTCCAAGGGGAAGGTGATCTATGAATCGCCTGACTCGTGAATGGGTCAGAAAAGCCGAAGCCGATTACTCCGGTGCATCGCAACTGCAAAACAGCCCCGAACCCGTCCACGTCGGTTTTGGAGCAGTTGTAATTAAATTCAAAATTCACTCGACATAAATGACCGTCGGAGTAATTTAGCATCGCCACACTAATATTCACTTCCAAACGGAGAAAATCATGACTGCTCGCATCACGATCTCCTTGAGTCGAATCATCGGCATTGCGATTGTGCTAATGCTGATGTCCGGCTCGCGGTCGTTTGCGCAGGTTACCACGTTTACCGGTGCCAATTTCAACGGGGCAGGTCTGAATGACGGATCGAACTTCATTCCACCCGATACGATGGGGGCGGTGGGTATCAACCACTACGTCGAGACGCTGAACGGTAGCGTTCGCATGTTTACGAAAAACGGCGCACTCGTCGTCAACACATCGCAGGATAATTTCTTTTCCACGCGAGCGGGTGTTGCCACCAGCAGTTCGTTCGACCCGCGCGTGCAGTTCGACCGCAACACCGCCCGTTGGTTTGTGACCGCAAACGACAACGCACGCAACGCGAACAGCAGTACACTTTTGGCCGTTTCGACCGGATCCGATCCGACAGCCGGATTCAGTGGTTTTCGCTTCGATATGGACGCCGCGAATACTCGCTGGGCCGACTACAACACACTCGGCGTGAGTCGGGACTGGATTACAATCCAAAACAATATGTTCGCCAACGTAAACGGCGCTCTCCCTACACAAATTTCACTTCTTACGATACCTAAGGCCAGCTTATTAGCAGGTAACACAACGGGTTCACAATACCTCAATAATCTCGATCCGAATAAGTACGGTTTCACGGCCCACGCGGCGACCGACGTCGGTTTTGGGGGACAATCGGCAACAGCCTACACGTTGTCCGCGTACAATTCAGGTTCCCTTCAGTTGAGTAAAGTGAGCGGATTGGTCAATAGCCCAACTTACACGGATTACGCTGCTCTTTTGAATGTCGCAGCTTACCACTCTCCCGTCGATGTTCCACAAGCTGGTACGAGTATCCTCATCGATTCCGGCGATTCACGAATTGGCACTTCGCCAGTCCTCGTCAATGGGGTTTTGTGGGCGGTTCACAATGTGAGTATCGGTTCTACTAACCTGAGCCAGATTCGACTGTATCGAATTGATCCTGCGACCAACGCCGTACTCTCGCAAGTGACGGTACCGACCGCAGCCGGGCTATTCACTTTATACCCTTCGATCGCGGTCAACCCGGATGGCGACATCGTCGTGGGATTTAGTGGGTCGAATAGTTCGCAATTCGTCGGTGCCTACACGATGACTGGTCGATTCGATGGAACGAATTTCAACTGGGGTACGGAACAGTTGAATGCGGTCGGTGTGTCAAAATATACGATTGGTCGTTGGGGCGATTACAGTGCAACGACTCTCGATCCGACCGATCCCGGTATTTTTTGGAGTTCGCAAGAGTACGTTTCGGCAACGGACGTCTGGCGCGTTCGCAACACCGAACTGATTCCCACGCGAGCAGGACAAGTTCGCTGGCAAACGGCGGCAAACGGTTCGTTTACCGACAGTGCCGCGTGGATCAACGGCAGCGGCCCTTCCGCCTCGGATCACGCCATTTTCAGCCGTTGGGGCCAAACCGATTATACGGTTTCCCTGCCGGGTTCGAGCGTCACACTCGACCGGCTCAGCGTGCGTCAGACGGGTTTCACCGCAGCGGGTAGCGCGAACACGGTCAAAGCGATATTCGACATTGCGGCGGGCGGATCGCTCAACCTCACGAATGCGTCCGAAGCGACCCCGAGCCTCGCGATCGCGGAGTTTGCCGGTCAAGCCGCCGCCACTTTCACCGGTGCGGGTACACTCAATACGCAAAGTACCATCGTGGCAGGTGGCGTTGGCTCGATTGGCAATTTGACGGTCAATACAACGTGGAACAACACGGGGAATGTGTTCGTAGGAGGCAACTCGACGAGCGCGGGCGGTGTCGGCACCCTGAATGTGGACAACGGCTCGAACTCGACGATTAACGGGACGCTCCGCTTTTATAATGCGGCCACGGGGAGTCCGTCGAACCGCCTGAACATCGGCGCGACATCCGCAGCCAATTTAACTGTCGGTGGCCTGACGAACAACGGTGCGGGAACGGTTGCTCCCATCGTCAATCTCGCGACATCGGGCAGTTTGTTACACGTCAACGGAACTTCAAACTCGACGTACGGGGGAACGATCATCGGTACGGGTTCGCTATCGAAAAGCGGTGCTGGCACGTTCACACTATCGGGGACGAACACGTACACCGGTACGACTGTAGTGAATGCCGGAACGCTCAGCATTAACGGCAATCAATCGAGTGCAACGGGGTCGGTGACCGTAAATGGTGGCAAACTCAGCGGAGTCGGTACCATCGGAGGAGCCATTGCGGTAAGCAGTGGCGGGACATTGGAAGCGGGGAACAGTATTGGCACCCTCACCGTAGCCAACAATGTGACCGTGAATAGCGGCGGCAAGTTGCAAGTCGAAATTGGCGCGGGTAGCGTCGATCTTCTCAACATGAGTGGGGGAGCGTTTTCGCTCGACTTGAAGAACGGTTCCCTATTGAGTCTCGTGAGCGCCGGATTCATCAACGACGCGAACGCGAGTTCGAGTGTAGTACTCGTAGACTTGAATGGAACGACGGATAGTCTCATGAAGGTCAACGGCGTCAACCTCACCGCGAACACGGACATCACATCGTTCCTTTCGACGGGTGGTAACGCGGGCACGACCAATTTCGTCACTGGGAATGTGAACGTCGATTTGACCGGCTTTAATCTGTCCAGCGGGCAGGGTATCACGCTGCGTCGAGATAGCCTCGGAGATCTCGTGCTGGTATTTACACCCGTGCCGGAACCGGCATTCGTTCTCGCAGTCGCGACACTGAGTGCATTGGGATGGAATGCCTATCGCCGATTCCATAAGCCTCGCGCAGCAGAAATTAATAGTATTTAGCCGGTTCGCGGTATCGCCACCGGAGTTTAACACGGCCATACGTTGTTATAATAGCTTTCTCGATAATTTTCTCCGCACAACTTCCTTCGTCGTTGCATTCGCTATCGCGAAACTCATTTCCACCTCGCGGAAATGTCGGTGGGATTGGGCTGCATCGCCGACTATAAAATGCGTCGCTCTGCGTTTATTTGCAAGCCCCCACACGATTTCCAGAAGTCAAAAAATCGCAGGCGATTTGACGTAACCCGGAATTCGCGTCGTGCACGGAGTGACATGAAAGTGTCGCGAAATGACATAGAAGTGCGCGCAAATGACATAGAAAAGGCGAGTTCGGTCGATTTTCGGTCGCATTCGGTCGATTTTTGACCAGTATTTTCGGCTTATGCGTCATCGATGACAATCGGCTCAAACCACGATGCACGTTCGAGTTGTGGCGAAATCGCCCGAAACAAATCGGCGAAAGACGATCAAAAAGTGGCCTCTAAAACCGAAAAAAGACCCCAAAACATGGTTTTGGAGTCTCCGAAATTCTGACTTACGTCGATTCACTTCGTCGCTTTTTCGAGCGGTTGCACGAACTTCACTTTCAAACCGAGGCGGATTTTCTGGCCGTTGCCGCGAACGACGAGTTCGATGCGGTCGAACGCTTCGAGAATGTCGCCGAGCGATTTGAGTTCCTTCTGAAGATCGTCAACCGGCCGCGATTGCACTTCCGATAGCCACTGAACGAATGGCGTCTGATGCGACTTGAAATACTCGCGAACGGCGGTGGCCGACACCCGCACGAGCGGCACTTCGGCGGTGACATTCTCTCGCTTCGAGGGTGCGACAAACGACCGCACAACCGCAGGGGAACTGCCGAAGAGGAGATAGCCATCCTTCATGGCGTAAGCCGGTTCGACGCCCGGCGGGAACCGCTTCGGGTTGGCAAACGATTTCACGTCCCAACTGCCGGTTTTGTCGTCGATTTGCTCGATGGCGTCGTCGTTTTTGCGGTTGTACTCGAACTGGGCGAACTGCGCGTAAAAGTCGACCGCTTTCTTCACCGCAACGGGCACCGTAGGGTCGGTGGCATCGACTTGCACCGCCATCGTGATCGCGGGGAAAAAGCCTTTATTCGGCTTCGCCGCCCAGATCGCGATGTCCGGGCCAACGCCCGATAACACCGCAGGCAATTTCTCTTTGCCGATAATGGCACCCAACGCTTTCTCGATCTCTTTACGCGCCGATAACTTGTCCGCTTCGGGTGAAAACGACAACATCAAGCCGATAATCTGGTTCGCCGTGGCATGGCCCGCGACCGCGAAAAGTGCATCATCGGGAATCGACTGCCAAAGCGCCGAACGGGCCGGGGCAGCGTCGAAGGCGTTCCTCCATTCGGGCGGCATCGCTTCGGCGCGGTACGTGGCGGCGATGCCGATTTCGAGATCGCTATGTACATCGAGATAAATCGCGAATTGGTCGACCGCCGACCACAACTTGCGAACTTGTTCGCGTGCCGCCCGATCTTTCGGCTCCTCGGCCGCTTTGGCGTGGGCAAGCATCTCGGCATCGAGCCGACGCGGATTCACCCAACAAACGAGGAAGGCATCCGCGATGCCGAGATCCGCAATCGCCTTGGCGACGCGCGATACGTTGTCCGCAGGCGCGAGTTGCTGATCGATGACAGCCGTAATCGCGGATTCTTGCGCCGCAAACACGAACAGGCCACCGTCGAGAATGTAATACTCGGATTTGCCGTTCGACTTGACGCGACGCTGATACGTCCGTTCGCGGTGCGTGCGTTCGACCACTTCAGTCAGTTCGCCGCCATCCTTCTGGGCGGCGTTGAATTTGTCAATGAGTTTGCACAGCGTTTCCGGGTTGCGTGCCTTCAACAGAATCGATCCGCTCTCCGCTTCGGGTTTGCCCGGCGGCCCCGGTTGATACGCGAGAACGATCGCATCGCCGAGGAGTTCGTCGCGCAGGTCGGCGGTGCTGATACCGAGTATTGCGGTTAAAATTTTCTCGGTGTCGCGAATCTTCTGAATATCGCCCGATGCGTTCACGAGCGGGGCGAATTTCTCGGCCACCCACGTGGAAAAGGGCGAGTCGCCGATCGCTTTCGCGCGATCGCGCAGCCCTTGCACCACGAGGCAGACGGCCGTATCGGGCGGTACGAGTTTCAGTAGCTCATCGCGTGACGGATTCGCGGCGCGGGCCGTCGGCAGGAAGGCCAACGCGACGAGAACGAGGGTGGCGTATCGGGACACTCGCATGGGCGATCCGCGTAGGGGTTACGACTTCATTTTGCCGGTCGCGGTCAAACCGGCGACATCGCGGACAAACAAATTAAACGCACGTTTCGTGGTGTTCGCGATCGGCTCAATGCCATCTTTCGCCGCATTCGGCAGGTTCGCAAGTGAGGAAGTTTCGGTGCGTTCGGCAGGCACATTCGCATCGCGGCTGGCGATCCAGTTGACGGCAGGGGCCAACGATTGATCGGTCGCCTTCCGAGTGATCGAAACGAACGCCGAACCCGCTTCCGCGAACGATTGCTCGATTTTCACCGGCTTCACGATCGTTTTCACTTCTGGAACTGGTACTTGCACGATTTCAATCGGTTTCGTCGCCCACGGTTTCATTACCATCACGGCAACCAACACCGAGGCGGCCATCGCCATCGCGCCGCTTCGCACCATCCAGCGGGTTCGCCGACGTTGCCGGAAGTCGCGATCTGCCGCACGGACGACACGCTCCGTAAACAACATCGAAGGCTTCGGCGTTGGCAACGCGAATTGTTCGACGACGGCAATCATTTCGCGGCAGGCAGCACATTCGGCCAAGTGCGAATCGTCGGCTAACGTCTCGGCCGCCACTTCGCGGTCGAGTACGCGGGTCATCAGCGCAGCGATGCGTTCGCATTCGGCAGAATTCGTGATGTCATTCACTTCGTTCATAGGTTCACGGCGCTTTCGCGCGGGTCGGTTCGGGCGGGACGAAGCCCCGGCGTTTCAGGCGATCTAGAAGCTCGGCACGTGCCCGGTGCAGCCACGTTTTGATCGTGCCAACGGGTCGGTCGACGACTTCCGAAATTTCCTCGTAACTCTGTCCGCGTTCGTGGAACAGTACGAACACTTCGCGGTAATCGGGTCGAAGTTCTTCCACTGCTGCACGAATCTCGACCGTCAATTCGTTGCCATCGGTGTCGGGTACCGCCGCTGCGGACTCTTGCAGATAATCGACCAACTCCGGCAGTTTGCTCCGTTTCGAGAGTGCCGTACGACAGCGATTCACCGCAATTGTCAGTACCCAAGGTCGCAACGGACGTTCGCGATCCCAGCGGTGCAAACTGCGAAATACCCGTAGAAACACCTCTTGCGAGACATCTTCCGCATCGTGGGCGTTCCGTAACATTCGCACGCTGACGCCGAAAACATCGTCTTGGAATCGCTGCACGAGTTCTCGCATCGCGCCGACATCGCCACTGGCACAGCGACAGACAAGCTCGGTGTCGGCAACGTCGGCCACGGGAACCCTCGTCGAGAGATACCTGACATAGCAGGGAAAGGTTTCGCGAACGGCTATTCGCCAAAGTGAGAAAAGGGTTTGACCGTCACTTAGTTTTTTCGGATGCCTTGCGTAGCAGATCGACGACTTCTTCAACCGAAGTCTCTTCGAGCCGTTTGCCGCGTTGTTCCAGACTTTCGCTGAAGCGAATCGCAGTCTCTTGCATCCGTTCGTGCGTTTCCTGCGACCCGCCGAGAAGCACCATCTCTTCGGTTCGCGTCACCCGCTTCTCGCCATCGGAGTTGTCCAACCCGACTCCGAGGATCCCTCCAACGGTCTTCGGTGATGCAGCCCGCGAACGCGGTTTCTTCGGCATATTTTGGCTCCTTGGGATGTTCAATCTCATTCTAGTCGCTTTTCGCCTTAAAACTGTGACACCTGCACTCGGATTTCTTGCACGAAGTTCGGAATCTCGGTAAAATCGTTCTCGGTAGACCTTCCGTTGCTTCGGATGAACGCCATGCCGACCCTTATTCTGATCAAATCGCCCGGCTCGACCGGTGCCTCCGAGACACACATTTTGAAGGCTCAAGAGGTGATCCTCGGCCGGGAAGACAAGTGCGGGATCGTCGTGCCGAATCATGCGGTCAGTCGGCAGCACTCGAAAATCATCATCAAAAATGGCGAGTTCTTCATCGAAGACCTCAATAGCCGCAACGGCACGTTCGTGAATAATCGTGCGATTACCGCACCGCATCATCTGAAACACGACGACAGAATTAAAATTTGCGATTTCCAGTATCTCTACCAGGACGAAAAAGCCGTTGCGGCTGCCAAACCGCGACTGAAACTCCCTCGCGAGTTCGGCCCCGGTGAAGTCGAACCCGAAGAAAACTCCGACGGTACCGACGTTGCCGACATGAGCAATGTCGAATCGACTGTGGCCGTTCGACCGACGGCGGAACTGCTCGGTGCTCAGCCGAACGATAAGTTGCGGGCGCTCCTCGATATCAGCGTCGCGCTGTCCAAGGCGAACGAACTCGACCCGCTTTTGAACGTGATTGCCGATAGCATTCTCGGAGTGTTCCGGCAGGCCGACCGTTGCTTTATCATCCTCAGCGAAGGCACGAAGCTCATTCCGAGAGTCGTGAAGGCGCGACGCTCGACGCCCGGCGACGACCACCGTTTCAGCAAGACGATCGTGCGGAAGTGCATGGAATCGCAGACGGCGTACCTCAGCGAAGATGCGTCGTCCGATGCCGCGATGGGCGCGGCGCAGTCGATTGCCGAATTCCGCATCCGCTCGGTGATGTGCGTGCCGCTCGTTTCCACCGAAGGCGTCGCCATCGGCGCACTCCAACTCGACACGCAAGACCGCAGCAAGAAGTTTCGAGAAGACGACCTGAAAATGTTGCTCATCGTCGCGAACCTCGCATCGGTGGCGATTGAAAAGGCGACGTACCAAGAAAACAACATGGCGCGGGAGAAGCAGCAAAACGAGATCGAAATCGCGAAGAAAGTGCAACTCGGCTTCCTACCTAAGGACATGCCCGTCGCGAAGGGTTACGAATTTTACGCCGTCTATAGCGCGGCTCAAACCGTCGGTGGCGACTACTACGATCTCATCACGTTGCCCGATGGCCGCATCGCGATCATGCTCGGCGACGTGGCAGGGAAGGGCGTACCGGCATCGCTTCTCATGGCGAAACTGAGCGCCGAAGCCCGCTACTGCATCCTCACGCAACCGAGCTTGGCCGCCGCGGTCAACCTTCTCAACGAGCAACTCATTCGCGGTGGGATCGGCGATCGCTTCGTCACAATGGCCGCGATCATCCTCAACCCGATGACGCATAAAGTGGTGCTGGTGAACGCAGGCCACATCAACCCGAACCGATTCCGACTGTTGGACAAATCGTTCGACGAAGTAATTACCAACGATCTCAGTGGGTTGCCACTCGGCCTCGTGACGGGTTTTGAATATCAATCGGTCGAGTTCGATTTGAACGAAGGCGATAACATTTTACTGTTCACCGATGGCGTCTCCGATGCGATGTCGCCAGCGGGCGATATGTTCGAGATGATCGGCGTGACGAAAGCGATCTTCGACCCGTCGCCGATGGGACCGGCCAACCGCCCGGCAACCATCGGCGATCGGCTCATCACCTCCGTGCGGAAACATGCGAACGGGCGACCGCAGAACGACGATATTGCTATCGCGTGTTTCGGTCGATTGACGGCCGAGCTCGCCGCGACGGGTTCGCACGAAGTGCCAAAACTCACGAACGGTAAGTAGTCCATTGCAGCGTATGCCACGACGGTTACAATGTGCTTTCACCCGCACGGCAGGACCACCGCATGAGCCAGACCGCAACGCTACCCGAACTCGAAACGGAAAGTGAAACGCGGACGCGGCGTCAACCGCCGTACCACGTCATTCTCTTAAACGACGACGACCACAGTTACGCCTACGTAATTCTGTTGCTCAAGGAACTCTTCAACCACCCGGTTGAAAAGGGCTATAAGCTCGCGGAACAAGTCGATAAGCACGGTCGTGCGGTCGTACTGACGACGTCGAAAGAACATGCCGAACTCAAGCAAGAGCAGATCCACGCTTACGGCCCGGACCCATCGATTCCGAGATGCGAAGGTTCGATGACCGCAATCATCGAACCCTCAGAGTAGTGAAGAGATCGAAGCAGTGGCGAATATCGGAACTCGCCACTCATCGCGACTTAAAACTATTTATCCAGTCGTACGCTCTTGATGACGATGTCTTCCTTCGGCAAGTTGCCTTGGCCGCCGCGCTTGACGGTGGGCACGGCCTTGATCTTATCGACGATATCCATTCCTTCGGTGACCCGACCGAACACGCAATAGCCGTGGCCCGCGTCGTCGTTGGCCTTGTCGAGGCCGGTGTTGTCGGCGACGTTGATGTAGAACTGGCAAGTCGCGCTGTCCGGATCGCCAGTGCGGGCCATCGCGATCGTCCCGCGTGCGTTCGACAAGCCGTTTGCGGACTCGTTCTTGATCGACTTCTTCTTGTTGTCCTTTTCCTTCAGGTCCGGCGTGTGGCCACCACCCTGGATCATGAAATCGCGGCCCGAGTTTTCCTTGCCCATCACGCGGTGGAAGATCGTTCCGTCGTAGAACTTGTCATCGGTGTACGCGAGGAAGTTCTTCACCGTGATCGGGGCCTTGTCTTCGTACAATTCGACTTTAATTTTGCCGAGCGAAGTCTCGATGACGACGACGGGATTCGCGGCACGTGCCCCGTTGGCGGCGACCATCGCCAGCCCTATGAAACAGATCGCAAACAGCTTCAGAAACATTTTCGACACCCTCAGTGTTAGCCGAGCAGTCAGCCCGCACACGCGAAGCTGCGTCCCGCTCAGTCTCTCAAAAGATTGTACCTACGAAACGTCTGCTTGCGAGACGTGCCAAAAGTCGTTACCTTTGGGGGACTCGACCGTTCACCCATGAGACACCCCGTGATCCGTTCCCTCCTTGTTGTGATGTGCATGTCTTCGGTGGCATTGGCGCAGCCGAATTTCGCCCCGGCGAACGCGGTGACCGTCGATCCGGACGTCCTCAAACAGATCGAAGCGAAGACGGTCGCGCTTCGCGAAGCCTTTGCGGCGTTACCGAAAGAGACGTCGTTACCACGTAAGGCCGATGTCGAAATTTACCTGAAGGCCGCTGAGTGGATCGTGCGGCACGGCGAATACTTCACGAAAGATTCGGGCAAACAAACGCTGTTGACGCTCGATGCCGGTCTGGAACGCGCGAAGGCCGTTGCGGCGGGACGCGCCCCGTGGCTCGACTTGCGTGGCAAGCCGATGATTCGCGGGTATTACTCCGACGTCGATCGTTCAGTCCAGCCATTTAAGGTGACGTTGCCCATCGGTTACACTACCGAGAATGCGAAGACGCATCGGCTGGACATCGTGCTGCACGGTCGCGATCAGACGTTGACCGAAGTGAAGTTCATCGCGGGTGCCGAGAACGCAAAGCCGGTGGCAAAGGGGCCAGACTACATCGTGCTGGAGCCATACGGTCGTGGCAACAATGCGTATCGCTGGGCCGGTGAAACCGATGTATTGGAGGCGACTCGTAGTTTTTCGACCGTCGATGGGAATACGCGAGGTTTGCCTTTCGATGGTGAGAAAATCGTTCTGCGTGGGTTCTCGATGGGCGGCGCGGGCACGTGGCACATCGGGCTGCACAACCCGTTTGCGTTTGCGGTCATTGGCCCCGGCGCGGGGTTCACCACCACGCGCGGCTACATCAAGAACCTGCCTGCGAAGTTGCCCGATTATCAGGAAGCGTGCCTGCACATTTACGATGCTGTCGATTACGCGGAGAATGCGTTCAACCTGCCAATCGTCGCCTACTCCGGCGAGATCGACCCACAGAAAGCGGCCGCAGACAACATCGAGAACGCACTGAAGGCGATCCCCAACTTCCCCAAAAACATGACGCACATCGTCGCGTCCGGCCTCGAACACAAACAGCCACCCGAGTGGCTCGCGAAGTGCGACGAAGAGTATCGCAAGCACTTGGCGTTGCCCCGTGGCTGGCCCGAGAAAATCCACTTCGTCACGTATACGCTTTCTTACAACAGAGCGTCATGGGCCAGAATTGAAGCACTCGACGCGCATTACGAACGCGCTGTACTCGATGGAACTTGGACGAAAACTAAAGTCGAATTGACGACGAAGAACATCCGCAGGCTTAGTCTGTTCGATCGCAAAGCGGCTGGATACTCGTTACCCGCTACCGCTACGATCGACGGGCAAGTGATTCCATTTGCCAATGTTAAATATGGAGCTTTACTTCACAAGGTCGGTGGCAAGTGGGCCAATATCGATTCGGACTTCGCGTCGGAAACATTAGAGAAAATACGCGAACTGCAAGGGCCGATCGACGATGCGTTCATTAAAGAATTCGTAGTCTTCCCACCAAATGCGAAAGGCTGGACAACGGAAACGGATGCATTCGCGATGGCGAGATTGAACCAGTTTCGTAGCGAATGGGATAAGTTTTTTCGCGGCAAGTTTAGTGAAACGCCGGTTGCGCGCGGAGGGCTGGAAGGGCGAAACGTCGTCCTGTTCGGCGATCCTGCCAGCAATCCGCGCATCGCTGAAGCGATGCAACATCTTCCGATCACGTGGACCAGAGACACGCTCGTCGTGAATGGTAAAACATACGACCCGAAGACGCACTTCCCGGCGATGATTTACCCGAACAAAGAGATACCCAACCGTTACATCGTCATCAATAGCGGGCACAGTTTCCATGCGGCGGAACTCACCGGCACGAACGCGCAACTCTACCCGCGGCTCGGCGACTGGGCGGTGCTGAAACCGAAGCCAACGAAGGCCGATCCCGCTGCGGTCGAGGTCGTCGATGCCGGGTTGTTCGACGAACGCTGGCAGTTCATCAAAGCGAAGCCGACCCCGACAAAATGACGTTTATCGCTTACACCACCGACTTATACATCAAGCCCGAACAGTTGCTGATGACGTTGCAAACGTCGTCGGCTTCGTCCCGGTTCGTGGTGCGGAAGAGAATGTCGTCGGTGCTGCCGTACATGTCGCAGAGCGCGACTTCAAAGCGTTCGGGTCGGATGATGAACCAGTAGAACAGGATGCCGGGGATGAGGAATAGCAACAGCAGGTAGACGAGCGTGAACCATTCGAGCAAACCCGGATTGTACGATGGAATGATACCCATACCGTGGCTCTTTTTCCAAGCCACCGGCACGCTGTTGATCCGGATGAACGCGATCCGCCAGGTTTTCGTAATCGTCACCTGCCCCTCGGCCGTTCGCTTGACGCCGATCATCTGAAATGTGCCGACGAGGAACGCCTGCATTCCCCCTTGAATGAGCAGCGACACGAACGCGAAGAACGGCGAATTCGCACCGCTGTTAATGTACAACGCCATCAGCACATTCACGAGCTGCAATGCGGCGATGACCTTCAATCGCAGGAGTAAAGGGAAGCGTGGCTCCCACTCTTTCTCGATCGGCTCGTACGACTTCTTGGGCTTCTTTTTTGTGACGAGGTCGATGCCGCAATGGACGCACTGCTTCGCGTCGAGCGGCAGTTTTACGCGGCAATCCGGGCACAGTTTCGTACCGTCGCCGGGCACCGCATACGGTTTGTCGTCGTCCTCGTCTTGCGTGCCTTCGAGCAGGTACGGCCCGGTTGGCTCCTCGTCCTCGAACTGCGGTCGATTGTCGCGCGGATCGGCCGCCCGCTTGACCTTCTTTTTTTTCTTGACGGAAGTATCGGTCGTTGCCGCGGCGACCTCGCGAGCGGATGTTACGGGTGCGGGTGTGCCGTCTTCGTCGAGTGTCGAACGCTGATCCGGCGGCACCTCGGCGTAGTAACCGCAATGGTTGCAGCGGATTTTGGCACGCGAATGCCCCGCAGGTACGACGACCTTGCCCCCGCAACTGTTGCAGTTGATGCGCCCTGCCATGTTAGTTCGTGATGCCTTTCGTGATCCGCATGAAGACGTCTTCGAGGTTGATTTCTTCTTCCTGGAAGGCGCGCAGTTTGAACCCCTCGGCGATGAGTCGCTCGGGAAGGAAACAGCCGTCGTCGTGTGCGTCTTTCAGCGTGACCTTGATCGTATTGCCCTCGCCAGTCAGTTCGACGGCTTCGATTTCCGAGTAGCTTTGAATTTTCTTCGCGGCGAGTTCGTTCTGCTCTTTGCCGACCGAGACGTTGTAGATGTGCTTCTGGCGAACCTGCCGGATTGCGGAGTTGACATCGTCGTTAAAGAGCAATTTGCCGCGTTCGATGATGCCGATTTTATTACAGATGTCCGCGAGTTCGGGCAGAATATGCGACGACACCATGATGGTTTTGTTCATGCCGCGAAGCTCTTTGATGAGTTCGCGCATTTCGATGCGGGCACGCGGGTCGAGGCCGCTGGCAGGTTCGTCCAATAACAATACTTGCGGTTCGTGGAGTAGCACTCGCGCCAAGCCAAGGCGTTGCGTCATCCCGCGAGAAAGGCTCGTCACGAGTGCGTCGCGCTTGTAACCGAGGTCGACGAGGTCGAGCACTTGATCGCACTTCTTGCGGCGTTCGGGGCCTTTGATGCGGTACGCCGCCGCGAAGAATTCGAGGTACTCGATCACCTTCATGTCGTCGTAGACGCCGAAAAAGTCCGGCATGTAGCCGATGGCACGACGGATGTCTTTCGAGCCGGTATAGATCGAATATCCGCAGACGCTCGCCTCGCCCCAACTGGGGTTCAGCAGCGTGGCGAGAATCCGCATCGTCGTCGTTTTCCCCGCGCCGTTCGGCCCGATGAAACCGAAGACGTCGCCCTTGTCGAGCTTCAGCGTCAGGCGGTCGAGGGCGAAGAGGTCGCCGTACTTTTTCGTCAGGTCGCGTGTTTCGATCATGTCGTTCTCGGCGAGGAGTAGTTATTTGCGGGTGTTCGGTCGGATCGGGATGTAGGCCCGAACATAGGTTTCTTGTTGCAGCGTGCCTTGTTGCGGGAGCCGGGCGTTGGCCTTGCCGGGCAGATCCTTCAGCCAGAGTTTCGTCGGCGAGGCCGAGTTCGTTTCGGTAAACATCGCCTCGGCGGAGGCTTCGCGGGTCGGTGCGAGTTTGCCAACGAGGATGAGTTCGTCGCGATGTTGATCCGACAGTCGCCACGATTGATCGATCCGCCGCAGCGTCGCGTTTTCGGGTGCCACACTGTCGTTCGTTTTCTGAATTTCATCGTGAAACATCACGCGGAACAGTTGCGGGTTGCCCGTGACGGTGCCCGGCGTGTTCGGCTTCTTTGAAACGAGCGTACTCGTACCGGCGACGATATCGACGGCGTTCAGCCAATCGGGATCGTCTTTGCCAATCAAGACGACGTTGACCTTCGTGCCTGGCGTGATCGGGTTGTCGTACTTGTACGCTTTGCCCGCGTAGATCAGGTAAACGTCGCGAATTTCCTTGAATGGCAGGTTCAAAACGAACGAGCCGGATACGGTCGTTTTATCCGATGGTGGGTGGATGAGGTCCGAGACGATCAACGGGTTGGCTTTCTCGATCGGCGCGGACCAGTCGGCGGCGAACGCCTTGGTCGACCAAACCTGGATCGGCACATCGACGATGCCATCGCCGAACGGCAGACGATTGGCGTTCCCCGGCGTGTCGATCTGGTAGTAATACGATCGGCGGAAGAAGCTCGATTTCCCCGAACGCGCCCCGCCGACCCAGTCGATCAGGGCACCGGCTCCCGGTTGCTCGCTGGTCTTGTTCACCCAGCCATCGGCCGGCTCGATGCCGATGCGATAATCTTCGCGGCGCGGGCTGAAGATCGTAAACCACGTACGGCCGTAGACGCGATTCGTGCTCGCGTCGATGTCGATGAGGTCGATCTTGTTCACCTTCAAATCGCTGCCTTTCAAGGCATATGCAGTGAAGTACGCGATCGTGCTCACCGTCAGGACGATAATCGGGAACGTGATCCACGTGAGTTCGAGGCGTTTGAAAACCTTCTTCAAAATGAAATATTCGATCGGCCCGATCAGCAGCGTATACATCACGATGAACAGAGCCACCCATCCGAACGAGATGACTGGCACCCCGGCGAACGTATCGATGTGCGACCGAAGGCGGTTGGCGAATTCATCTTCCGAATCGTAGCGGGTGTTGTAGTTGATATTGGTCTTGATGCCGCTGCCGAGCGAGGCCCGCGGCGAACCGGCTTCGCGCAACAGAAGATCCCAGAAATCGGCGCGGCCCGCGTAATCGGTGAACGGCGAACGGTCGAGGTCGAAGCCGACGAGCGTGACGCGGCCCATGCCGTACGCGCCTTGCACCATCGCGCGCTTCGTTCCCGTTTCGTCGTCGGGCGGCGGGATCATCTGGCGGAAGCCGCGGTCGGGCTTCGGCGTAAAGTTGCACACGGGGAACGTCGTTCCCTGCTTCGTTGCCAACGGCAACAGCCGTTTGTTCGTGCCGGGTAGCGCCCATTCGATCGTCAGTTCCTTCACCGGTTCGGATGGATTATCGCGGCGAATTTCGACGGGCAGCAGTTCTTGTAGCAGCGGGTATTCCTTGACGATCGCTACGTTTGAACCGACGCTGACGACGAGCCGCCCGCCCCGCCGTACCCACTCGAACAACGCTTCGAGACGATGCCGATGCGTCGGCGATGTGAACAGCGGCGTGAGGAAGTTATTCACGTCGGCCGCACCCGTCGTGAGCACGACGAGGTCGGCCGAGTCGTACCCGAACCACTGATCGGGCATCATTGCGACATCGGTAATCGCAGCCGTCTCGATGCGGCCCCCGCGCAAGCCTTTGCGGGTCGTCCCCGGATTCGCGTCGTCGACTTCTTCCTTCGGTAATGTGAAGCCTGCGAGGTTCGTACCGAGCGACAGCACGACGTAATGCGACGTATCGCGGCTACGAATGTAGTTCGACCGCAACGGCTCGGAAACGGATCGCCATTCGGCGGGGTTTCCCTTGCCGATTTCGCGAACGGAGACAGTCAGTTCGCTGCGGCCATTCGTGCGAATGTACGGCAGGTAGCTCAACTCGGTCGGTTCGATTTTCGTTCCGGGCAACCGATCCGACAGATTTTGCAACGGCACCGCGTATGCGGCACCGAGGTCGTCGGGGTCCGACGTTTCGACCACGATGGCTAGAGAGCGTTTTTCCTCGCGCATCACTTCGAGTTGCACGTAAACCGGCGTCCACATGTTGCTTTTGGCGATGTACGAACCCTGGCCAGTCGCATCGTCGGATTCCGACGTGAAACGCCCGGCAGGCAGGCCGACCTTTGCGGCGGTCACTTTGATCGTGTACGATTGCGCGACGACGGGATACGACAGGAAAACCAGCGCGACGAGAGCGATAACGAACCGCAGATTCCGCATGAGATCCCCTGTCAACCGGTGAAAATTAGGGCTTGTCCGCCGTCGGGCAGTCGCACGGCGTGTGTTGGCAACCGGGGCAGCCGGTGCCGTACTTCCGGGCGATGGCCTCATCGAGATCGACGCCCGCATTGTTGGCGAGGGTACTCAACCACGCCAGCACGTCGGCAAATTCGAGTACGCATTCTTCGTGGGTGCCGCCCCGCAGGGCTGCTGACAGTTCGCCGACTTCTTCCATGAACCACATGAACGTACCTTCGACGCCACGCCGCGCATCTTTCTCGCCGTAGAGTTCGCGAATCCGCGTCTGCAACTGCCCGAGCGTCATCGACAATATCCCCTCGATGTAAGAGATTCTAGCACCGGTTGAACATCGCGGCCATTTCCGAATCTCAGTCGGCGAACCGCTTCGCCAATTTTGCGGCTTCGTCGGGCTTTCCGGCGGCCTTTAACGCTTCGAGGTACACGGCACGCGCGTCTTCGTTCATCACGTCAATCTGAATCGCGTCGCGGGCATATAACTCGGCATCGGCAAACTTCTTCATGGTCAGGCTCGCCTTCGCCAACTTGATCCGGGCATCGAACTCGTCGGGGTCGTGTGCGACGATCACCTTCAGCACGTCGATCAGTTTCTCGTCGTTTTTCGTGGCAATGTACAACCGCGATAATTGCTGGAGCAAATCTTCGTCGAGCGGGGCGAGTTTCCGGCGCTTCTCCAGTACCTCAGCGGCTTTGTCGAACTCTTTCGCCTCGATGTAATATCGCCCCACGGTGGCAAGTAACCGCAAGTCGTCCGGTTGCGCCTTGAGTGCGATTTCGAGAATCTCGCGGCCCGCTTCGTCGTCACCCGCACGGGCCAGCAATCGCGCTTTCACCACCGATGCCGTCGGGTGGCCCTTCTTCTTTTCGAGAACCGCATCGGCAAACTTCCGTGCATCGGCGATTTTCCCACGGACGAACGATACCTCGGACAGTTTCGCCATCAGTTCGATGTCGTCGGGGTTTTTCCGTTGGGCCTCGATCAACTCATCGTACGTCAATGGCTTCTCGTCGGGTTTCTTCTTCTCCACACCGTTACGGTACGGCTTGAGGAGTTGTTCGACGTACGAGCGATAGCCTTTTTCAAAATCGGCTTTGGAAACGCCACACGATGTCTGAATCGCCTTTGCGGTATCGTGGCCTTGGCGGTAGGAATCGAGGAGTTTCGCGATCGCTTTTTCGCCGTGCGTCTTGACCGCGTATTCGACGTAGATCTGGCTTTGGCAGTACGCCAGGCCCCACTCCGATGGGCTGCGTGGCCGCACGAAACCCATTAGCACGGTATCGAGGTTGAACAGCGTGCCGTCGTCGAATCGCTCCCTCAGCGTTTCCATCCAGGGGAAGGGGCGTTCCATGTTCTCGTTCCGCACCGCGAGGCCTTCCGTCAGCCAGTGCGGACACTGAAAGTCCGTCTGCGTGAGGTTGAAGATGTGTACGAGTTCGTGCCGCATGACGCGGCCCCAGTTGAACGGCTTCGGCACGCCGACCGCGTGCGGCGACGCCATCACGATCACGCGGCCCGTACACGCCCCGATCGTGTGGAGATCCGGAAGCCCAATCGTGCGGCCCGCGAACATATCCTTGCGGCTGAACAACTCCACCGGAATGCGGCCCGTCGGCTCGTAATCGAACTGCGTCTTCAACTCGATGTGGATTTCTTCCAGATACTCGGCAACGAATGCGGCGAGGATTTTGTCGGTCTTCGGGTCGAACTTGACATCGTAGTGCGCGGTCTTGAGGATCGCGTATTTGTCGATGTGGTCCATCACCTTCCGCATGTTCGACACGCGGACGTTGAAGGGGTCGGCCTTAAACGCCTGATCGAGGATCTTCCGCCCCTCGGCTTCCTGCCCCATACGCAGTTGCAGCATCCCCAGCGACGTGCGTGGCCCCGCCAGTTTCGGCCGTAGTTCGGTCGCCTTGCGGAAGAACTCCTCGGCCTTCGCGTACAGTTTGCGGTCTTCGAGGTACTCGGCGAGTTCGTAGTAAAACACGCCCGGTTTCGCGTCGTAACTTTCGGCCTGTTTGACGATCGCATCGAACTCGGCGACCTTCTTTTGAACGAGATAACATGCCGCCAGTTTGCCGAGTGCCACGGTGTCGCGCGGGTTGATTGCCTTCGCCGTCAGCAGTGTCTTTTCGGTAGCGGGGAAATCGCCACCGCGAAAGGCCACATCGGACTTGAGGTGCAGCGCTTCCGCCAGTTTCGGGTTCCGCTTCAACGCCAGTTCCGCAAACTCCTCGGCTTCCTTGAACTCGTAACGCTGCATCGCGGCCAACCCTTTGCCGACGTATGGCTCGGCCGCATTTGGGTTGATTTTGATCGCCTTATCGAATGCCTCCACGGCTTCGGGGCGGTTGTACTTTTCGAGTAACATTCGCCCCGAATGATACTCTGCCGCCCACATATCGGGTTCGAGTTTGATCGCGTCGCTGTACACTTCGTTGAGAATGAATTTGAACTGATTCGCGAGGTTGTTCCAACGTGCGTTCTCGGCCCCGGCGAGGCCGACGAGCAGCAGCCGATCCGGGTCGGTGATGTCCTTACCCGCGTTGCTGAGTGCGGTGTACGTGCGAACGAACCAGCGGACTTCTTTGTCGGCGCGTTCGTGGTCGCCCCGATCGCGAATGATGCGTGCCCGCACCCAGCGTGCGAGGAACTGGGCATCGTCCTTCTGAATCGCGGTTTCGGCATCTTTCAGGGCTTCGTCCCAGTCACCGGTGTCGTAAAGCAGATCCGCACGCACTGCCAGGAGTTGCGGATTGTCTGCGGCCACCTTGAGCGCCGCGTCGATTGCTTCGCGCGCCTTGAGGTACTCGCCCTCGGCTCGCCATGCCGCCACGATGCCCGTCACCGCATCGGGCCTAAGCTTCTCATCGCCGCGAAACTTTTCGTATTCCGCACGCGCTTCAGCGTAATTGCCTTTCAACAAGCGTTGCCGTGCTTCGGCGAGCGGCGATTTCACCGCCGGTTTCGGTTCGGCCGCGAAGTCGCTTACCGTCGCGGTCAGGGCAAACAGAACGGCGAAGGCAATCCGCATGGCTACGGTTCCCGATCCAAAGAGAGATTTGATACTACCGTAACGACGACGAGGCCAAACTGCAACGGTTTGCGAATATCTTATCTCATACGACCGACAGAACGCACTCACGGCGTTACTTTTGGCGTCGCCGCGAATGCGAATGGTGCGTTTCGCGGTTTGGCTTTCGCTATCGCTGTCAAAATCGAAGGCTCGCCTTTGACCCACGACTCGCGAAGCGATCGAGCTTCGGCGGTGTCGAGGATATCGAGAATCTCGTGAGCACGATGCGCGCGAAGGTCGTTTGCAGACGTCGTGCCGTGGGTGGCGAGAATCTGTTCGATTCGCGTGCGCAATTCGACGGAGTCGGTGTTTTTCAGTTCGATTTGCAATGCACCTAACGCATCGGAGCCAATTTCGATCAGACGTTTGGTGGCCGCATCGCGTTCGGCAAATTGCAGCGAATCGAGTTTCGCGATCGTGGCTGCAACGTCAGCGGGAAGTTTGGTCGGCGGTATCTTTTCGCGGAGGTATGGCACCGCCATCTTTGGATCGGAGGCAAACAACCGTACCGCACGGAATGCTTTCTTGACATCGTTCGAGCCGAGGTCGGCGAGTGCAGCATCCATTTCCACGCGGGTGATCGACACATGTTTGGACAGTGGAAACAACGGCACCATGTAAACCGTATTATCGCTCGCCACGTGTGCAACCGAGCGCCGATCCGGAGCAAACGCAACCGAACTGCTGCCAGGCGTTGCGATCGTGTGCCGAACCTGTCCCGTCAGCGTCTCGTGGAACGTCAGTTCGCTGTCGATGATAGAGCCCGTCATTCGACCATCATCGCGAATCGAACCTTCTTCAAATCGGTTTTTCAGCTGAAAGACGATTTGATCGCTTTCGAGGTCGTGTATGCAAGACCCAGTGATCGTCGATAAATTGAGGTATCGACCATTGGCAGACCAGGATTTCTGCAACAACATTCCCTGACCCTTCAATAGACGAATTTGGCGAGCATCGTCCAAACGATAAACACCGACCTCATATTGAGGGGCGGTACCGTCGACACGAGTGGTCTCAGCCCGCAACATAACGGCTGCTAGTGTTTGGTCGGGGCTAACCGTGACGTATTGTCGAATGGTATGACTGCCATTTCCTCCCCTGTTATACGCGCCCAAATCGATCGGTTGTGGATCGACTAAACTCAAGTCCCATCGCCAGATTCTCGTCTCCATATCGTGGCAAATGAGATATCGCCCATCGCGGGTCAGTTGGAGTTCTTGTACGTACGATGGCCCATTAGCCAGCCGACGAATTTCTCGTCCGGTCGTCGGGTCCGACAGCACGGGCGACCATTTCGCCGGTCGATCCGCCTCCATATGATCGGGCGTCATCGTTACGCGAAACGAGCGATCTCGCGAGGTGAGAGACAAGACTCGACGGGTAAAATTCCGATTCGAGATCGTCAATCCCCCCTCTTCGGCGAGTCGATTTCGCGGTATGCTGAAAAGCTCTTTCCCCGTTGCCACGTCCCACGATTTCAATCCGGAAGTCGAGTTATGATCGCTCGGGCCGACTTCCAGTTTCGTACCACCATCGAGAAACTGTAAGCGACTGCCATCCGATATGGCGAAGGTACGTTTCTTGATTGCGATTTGTTGTTTTGTCGCAGCGTCCCAAATCGAAAGTGCTCCGTTGGCGCAGGAAACCATCCGCTTGCGATCAGCGCTCAATTGCCCATCGGCACGCGCGTGCCTCCAGACGTAGGTTTCACCGGGTTGAAGTGGGATTGGCTTCCCCGTCCGAGCATCGTAATACGTGATGTCGTGGTTCTGGAGTCCTTCTCCCATCACGGAGACGACATCGTCGAACGATTCGTTGCCATAAACGTTCGGATTGGAATCTGGATTTGGAAAACTCTGCTTCCAATTCACTTTTCCCGTCTCGACATCGGACGAAAATAACTCAAGCGGGTTGTTGCCATTTTCGCTTGGCTGCCGCCCGACACGACAAATGCTCGCTCCATCTTTCGACATCTTGATAAAGATGCTTTCTCCAGGAAGTCGCGTAATCTCTTTCATTGCCACCGTGTCGTAAACGATGATTTCCTTCTGATTGAAATAGGCAAGCCGAGAACCGCTATCGTTGTAAGTCGAGTAGAAAAAACTACACGCCTGAAAGTCGATTGCGAGCGGCAAAATGCGAATTGTCGGCTCGACGTGTACGAGTGTGACTTTCTGCTTCGCGTCATCGTCCGGAATGAAAAGTGTGCCATTTGCGTTAAACCAGAACCATTCGGACTTTGTTTCTGTCAGCACATTCTTGGCGATCCGTTTGAATGTTGTGGAATCGTAGGTCCATAGCTCGACTCGCTGGATCGGAGTCTTAACGGTTTTCCCCGGTGACTCCGCTGGTTTCTCGGTGTAGCCCGTCGTGGCCAAACCGACGACGAATAGTTTCTTGCCGTCTTGACTCAGCGAAAAATCTCTGCATTCCCATCCCGACTCGATCACTTCGCGTATTCGAAGCCCCGTGTCGAGATCCCAAATGGACAACCCCCCTCTTGACGTAGTGACGGCGGTTTTATCGCCCGGAAGGAAGCGGACGCGACCGATACCGCTCGGTGGCAGGTAGCGTGTGCTGCCGTATCGTGCGGTCGCACCCAACGGTAGCGGCACGCCTTCGGCATCGAATTGCACCATCGCCAACGGAAACGTCAGGCACAGCATCGCGAACATGTCGAAATCCTCGTCGAACGCAGTCTGGGGTATCGATTATCGTACGAGCAAATCGGGGACGTCGACGACGTTTTCCTTCACGCGGATTCGCTTGAACGGCCAGCCTTCGGTAGGCGTCATTGGGTCGGGGCCTTCTTTGGTGACCAGAACGGTATCGACGATCGATGCGCTGCCGATTTTCGACTGCCAGACGATCGGCCAGCCGGGGCCGAACTTCTCGTCTTGCCCCGCTTTGCGAAGTTCCTCGGCATGGAACCGCCCGGCCCCGTAGCCGATCTGCGCCTCGCGCCATTCGTGTTCGTACGGACCATTCAGCGATAGCCGTTTCCCCGCTTCCGCAGCCGAGCCGACCGATTCCTCGGGGAACGACATCAATCGGTAGAGTGCGGAAAGCCGAACGGCCGCTTCAAAATCGAGTTTGAATTCCGGCGTCAGATCGCCGAAACAGACGGTGCGGCTTGCGGTTGCGTAGAGGCCATCGCGGCAACCGGTCACTTGAAGTACGCAGGTTTGGTTCGCGGTCGCATTCGTGAATCCGGAGCGGCGGAATTTCTTCGCACGGTCGTCGGCAGCCACGCTGATGTTCAGTGCTTCCACGCCACGCCGACACAAACGATGCGCGATTTGACCGGCAATTTCGGCTTCCGAAGTGCCCGGCGCGATGTTCCGCGCAGTCGCTTCGAGGGCATGAACGACGGCGTTACCGAGCGTGCGATACAAGTCTTGCTCGTACGAAGTGAGTGGGCGAAGATCCGCGCGGAGTCGGTCGTTGATGAGCGGCATGTTCGGGAAGGGGCGATCCGTGGCGAACTTCTTCCCTGCCACCAGTTCGCCGAGCAACAGTGCCCGCCCGACCGTCCATTGCCATTCCTTCAGCTGGAAGCCGAGGCCATCGAGTTCTTCGTCGAACAGGCGTTGCCCGTCGATATTACTCGCGAGCAACCAGCGTTGACGGCCATTCGTGTAGATGCCGGGGCGTTCGCCATCGGCAATCAGACCGCGAACGTTCATACCGCCCGTGAACCACGCCACGTGTGCGGGCATCAGCATTACGACGCCCTCGCAACCGAGTTCTTCGAGCAGTTTCGCGACCTTGTCTTGCTTCGCGTCGATGTCCGCCCGACGCCGGAGCGTGTGCGACATATCGAGCATCGGGATCGGTTGCGGCGTAGCCGCATCGATCGAAACCCGACTGGTGCCAAAGATGCTTTCGGAATCGAGGTCTTCGGTGTCGAAGATCGATTCGCTGACGGGGTTCGTTTCTACAGACATCGCGACTCCAACCAAAAAATGCGATTGAGCGTGCCGAACGGCAGTCATCTCACTGAATTGTAACAATTGCACAGAAGGGAACGCAAGCAGTTATTTCTTGCGAATCGCGAGAATGTGAGTTCTAGTCTTGCATGAGTTTTGAGATGTACGCTTTCACCCCGTCTTCGAGTGGCGTGACGGGTGTCGTGCAACCGGCGGCACGCAGTTTTGTCGTCGTGGCTTGCGTGAAGTTCTGGTAGTGCCTTGCCAGGTCGGCGGGCATGTCGATGAACGAAATATTCGGCTGACGGCCCATTGTCATAAACACCGCCACCGCGAGATCGTGGAACGAGCGAGCCGCGCCCGTACCGCTGTTATAAACGCCGCCGATGTGGTCGTACTGCCAGAGCCAGATGAGGTGATTCACGCAATCGTCGACGAACACGAAGTCGCGGAGTTGGCCGCCATCGGGGTAGTTCGCGTCGGTCGAACGGAACAGCTTCATGCCACCGGTAGCGACAATCTGTTTGTACGTCTGGAGTGCCACGCTCGACATGCGGCCCTTGTGGTTCTCGCGCGAGCCGTAGACGTTGAAGAACTTCAACCCCGCCCAACGTGGCGGGCTTGTCAATTGCGCCAGCGCCCAGATGTCGAAGTCGTTCTTACTTTTGCCGTAAAGATTGAGCGGTGTCAATTCCGTCGGCGGCGTGCGGTCGTCGAATCCTTGCGTGCCATCGCCGTAGGTGGCGGCACTCGATGCGTACAGAAACGGCACGCGGTGTGCCGTGGCCCACGTCCACAAATCGCGTGTGTAACCGATGTTGTTGCAGGCGAGGTAATCCCAGTTTGTTTCGGTGGTCGCACTGCACGCGCCGAGGTGGAAGATCGCCTCCGGCTGCCACTTGTTTTCCTCTAATTGCTGCAAAAACAGATCGTGTTCGACGAACGCGAACCGCTTCAGCCCCGCGAAGTTCATCGCCTTTGCCGCAGTCAGTGGGTGATCGACGAGCAGCAAGTCGTGCCCGTCTTGAATCAGTCGGTGCGCGAGATTCGAGCCGATAAATCCGGCGGCCCCGGTGATCGCAATCATGGTCTGGCTCCGTCGTTCGTCACTACGAGGACATCGCAGTTGCGGGTAAAATCGTAGCGGCGTGCGACGATGCGGTGCGGCGTGGGCACCGTCCCCGCGAGTTGTGCCGTCCACACGGGTTCGGTCACGAACAGATACGCGGGCAACGGCATCGCGAGGAACACCCGCGCGGCAGGCGCATCGAGCATTCGTTCGACTTTGCGCTCCGCATAAAACGTCACGCTCGGCTGCGTGTAATCGAGGCTCGCAATGCGAATTTCGCGGTCCGGCTGCTTGACACCGGCATCGGACACGAGTCCTTTCGGTGCCTTTAACTGATCGACTTCCACCGCCGGAAACGCCGCCAAGAAGCCAATGAAAAGCACCGCTGTCACAGCGAATGTGACCGTCGCACTTTCCCGGCGATTTTTCAGAAGGAAGACGGACATCGCGATGGAACCGACAATCGGGATCGCACCGATGAACGCCCACTTCGCCATCCCCGGCACGATCCGCATTCCCTTGAAATCGAGCGGAATTTCCCCACCCACGATCAGCAACCCGACTGCCACCACGACGCCGATCAGCGCCAGCGACGCGATGGCCAACAGCATCACCCAGCGTGCGGGTTGTATGCGTTGGCTCGCCCATTGCACGAGGAATCGTGCCGTCAGAATCGCAATCGCCGGGTACAGCGGCGCGATGTAGTTCGGCAGTTTCGTTGCGGCTATCGTGAAGACGACGAGATACGCAGCGAACCAGCACAGCAGAAACCGACCTGCACGGCGTTCGCTACTTTCCACCGCGTTGCGAGCGTCTTTGACGCCGTACCAGATCGCACCGATCAGGAACACGCACCACGGCGCAAAGAACGCGAACAGCGCCCCGATGTAATACACCGGCGGCCCGCGATGGCCTTCCATCGGGTTCAGAAATCGACTCGCGTTTTCGTCTCGAAAGAACGCGAGATACGCCCCGCGCGTCTCGGCAATCACCAGCCCGTACCACGGCACCGCGACCAGCGCCCACAGCAACAGCCCGCGAACGAGCCGGAAATCCCAGAGTCGTTTGAGTTCGCGATTCCATGCGAAGTACAGCATTACGATCAGAGCCGGCAGCGCCAAACCGGCGGGGCCTTTCGTCAGCATCGCCAGGCCACTTGCCACCGATGCCGTGAAGAACCAGCTTCGCCCGCCGTTTTCGTGGCCGATCCAGAACAGGAACATCGTTAATGTTGTGAAGAAAATGAACGGCGCATCGGGTGTGGCGGCGTGAGAGAGCTTGCAAAATTCGATCGCCGTAGCGAGCACCACACCTGCGAGTAACCCCGTGATCGCGCCGTACATTCGCCGCGCGAGTTCGTACGTAATCAGCACCGAACCCAACCCGAGCAGGAACGCGGGGAAGCGTGCCGACCATTCGGAGATGCCGAACGTCAGGAAGGCGATTCGCTGGATCCAGTACAGCATCACCGGCTTCGCCGTACGCAGTTCGCCGTTGAACGTCGGCACTACCCACGTGCCAATTTCCATCATCTCCCGCGTACATTCCGCGTTCACGCCCTCATCGACATCCCACAGCGACGGCGTGCCGAGGTTCGGCAACGTCACGAACGCCATCACCGCGAGCAACACCGCATAATGAACCCACCGAAGCGAACGCATATCGACCTCCCGTTTGTCGGAAGGCCAGCATAAACAAACGGCAGAGGCGTGAGAACCTCAAAGCGAAATTGGAAAGGAATTGAGCACCATCCGGGCTGACCGAGGGTACTTCGGATTAAGGCGAACCTTCATCTGCTACACGGTCTGTCGCGGTTGGGACGGCCTGCCGCATCGACGCCTTGAAAGCGTCATACGTCGTGTCCAAAATCAGTTGGCCGTCCTCCGGGACACGCATCGACTTTTCTTGCCTGTGAAACGGGTTGGCGAAGAATTCGGGTTCGATGACGGCACCGCGGCATACGACCTCCACAACGTGCCCTTCGATCTTATGCCTGCGAATCGTGAAGTCGGCACAAGGGAAGCGCCGCGGCTGGTTCAACTCGGGGTCGTCGTTTAACGGCTCGTAGTCGTAGAGGTACTGGCCGCTCAGAAACAGGACTCGCCCATCGACCAACTCGAGGAAATAGTGCAGCCCTTCATCTTCGAACTCTTTAACGCCGAAAGCCCGCCGTGTCTGGTAGTCCGATGACACCAGCAGCCCCTCGTCTTCCAGACGGTCGCGGATTTCTTCCGGTGTCATCCGCCAAGGCAGGTTTGCCCACCAAGGGTTGAACAGGTAAAGGCTCACAATACTCAACAAGAGCAGCAATAACCCAAGCCCCAAACCGACGACGACGGGGTAACGGTCGAACACCCCGCTCTCACTCGACAACGCCACGACCGCGAACATGCTGCCGACCGTGAATAGTGCTCCCACGATGACTCGCATACTTCCCCTGATGAGAACCTCGAAGCGAAAGCAGTCCACTATGTGAGTTCGACCGTTTTCGCCCCGTAGTTGACGTTGAGGCGGTGGCCAACGCCGCCGAGCGGGCGTTGCGACACGCGGTCTGTTGGCGGAAGTCGAGTTTCGGCACCGGCAGCCGCTTCGTGGAACGCATTCTGACCGCAGTCTCAAGCTGCCGAACGCAAAAGCGCGACGTCCTCGACTTCCTGCGGATAGCCCTCGCCGCGAGCAACGACCCCAATCAAAAACCGTCGCTAATCCCAAGCGGGGCGTGAACGGTTACATTACATATAAACAACAATATGACAATGGAGAATACTGCATGACTACCACACGAGAGGAATACTTTGAACGTGTTCATGACGAAGAGTGGAGGACATTTAGTCGTTGTGCGTTTCATCTCGCAAGATTTGCACCTTACGATTGCATTGCTACGCCAGATCTCGAAACAGGTCTAGTCGTAACGAGTCCTATTCGCGGCGACAAGAGTCTGGACAACTTGAACTCGGTGATTCCAAACGGATGGGATCACGAGCATTGTGATGTGTGTTACGGCAGGATACTGCCGGGTGAAAGATACTGGACAAACAAAGGATTCGAGCATGTGGATCTATGCGAAGACTGTTATCCATTGGTAAGGGCTGAGTTACTTAGAAGAGATTTGGGATGACCCTTCAGCAAGGTTCTTCCTGTGCAATTCTTCTACACTCGATAATTGAGATTTTTTCTGTCAACCGGAGCAGTGGGTGAGGTTGATGCGATGGTTTACGGCGGTGATCAGTATGAGGGAAACATTCAATACCCACACGATTTCCCGAAGTCAAAAAATCGCAGGCGATGCGACGTAAGTCGGAATTCGCGTCGTGCATAAAGTGACCCAAAAGTGTCGCGAAATGACGCAAAAGTGTCTCCAAATGACATAGAATTGTCGCATTCGGTCGATTTTCGGTCGCATTCGGTCGATTTTCGGTCGGTAGTTGCGGCGCGTGCCGAATCGATGGCAATTGGCGTAACCCATGAACCGGGTTCGAGATGCGGAATACAGATCGGCGATTGGCGATCGAAAAAGAGGACTTTTGGGGCCTCAAAAACCCGAAAAATACCCGAAAAACTGGTTTTTGAGCCTCCGCAATTGTGACTTAGGACACGAGATTTAATAACTGTCCCTTTTGGCGGGAATGGCACGGTAGTTCCATGTGGGGAGTTCTTCGTCGTTGCCGTTCGTTGAGAGCCGCATACGTGAGCCGCATCGCGTTTTCGACAACGGTGGAATAGGGGTTGAGCATTACGGGCGTCCTGCCACCCAAACCCCGTGCCAAAAACCTCAAATCGGACAGTTAATAAATTTCAGGTGCTCAGAACGAAATCGAGGCAACGACTTGAACAGTGAATGTGAGTAAGCTATAATATTTTTGGATTCCAGAATAACTGCTTGTGCCACACCCGCCCCACTCTGCCTTTGAGGCACGATTCATGCTGATGCTGTCAGAACCGCGTACGGCGTTGTTGCTGGTTGCGTTTTTTGCGTTGTCTGCCATCGGGCGCAGCGAACAAAAGATGCCGAGCTTCAGTGCGGAGCAAGTCGCGTTTTACGAGAAAAGCGTCAAGCCGATTCTCGTGCAGCGCTGCTTTAAATGCCACGGTGCGGGTGAGAAGATCAAGGGTGAACTGCGTCTCTCGAATCGCGCGGCGGCGATCGCGGGTGGCATCACCGGGCCTTCGTTCGATCTCAAAAAACCAGCGGATAGCCTGTTTCTACAGGCCATTTTGAACAAGCGCGGCGATGGTACCGAGGTGATGCCGCCGTCGGGGAAGCTGGCCGATTCGGAAATCGCGATCCTCACCAAATGGGTCGTCGAACGAATGCCTGTGAGCGTCGCAGACCTCGGCGAAAGCGTGTCAAATCCATCGGCCGCCCCTTCGGTGATCACCGAGGAAGCGAAGAAATTTTGGGCGTATCAGCCCGTCAAACCGGTGGCGATTCCGTCCATCAAAGATGCGTCGCCGATCGATGCGTTCATCCAAAGTAAGCTGAATGCGAAGGGTTTGAAGTCGAACGGTCCGGCGGAGAAATCTGCGCTCGTTCGCCGTGCGTATTACGATTTGTTGGGGTTGCCACCGACGCCGGAGCAGATCGATGCGTTCCTTGCGGATGCTTCGCCCGAAGCCTACTCGCGGTTGATCGACACGCTTCTGGCGTCGCCGCATTACGGCGAAAAGTGGGGGCGACATTGGCTCGACATCGTTCGATATGCCGAAACGAATGGCTACGAACGCGATGGCCCGAAGCCGAACGCTTGGCGTTACCGCGACTATGTCATTCGCAGTTTTAACGACGATAAACCGTACGATCGCTTCATCAAAGAACAGATCGCGGGCGATGAGCTTCCCGAATGGTCGGCCGATGCGATCGTCGCGACGGGCTACTATCGCCTCGGTATTTGGGACGACGAACCCGCCGACGCCAAACAATCGCTGTTCGATGGCTACGACGATCTCGTGACCGTCACCGCACAAGGTTTCCTCGCGATGACGGTCAATTGTGCGCGTTGCCACGACCACAAGAAAGACCCGATCCCGCAGACCGATTACTACAAATTACTCGCGTTTTTCCGCGACATTCGCCCGTTTAGCGACACCCGCGGCACCACGTCGTCGACGAACACTTCGGACATCTCCGCACCCGAAAAGCGGAAGATTTACGAAGGCGAATTGAACGCACGCAACGAACGGATTCGCGAACTCATCAAGCAGATGAACGTCATCGAAGTCGAGGCGATCAAGAAGCTACCGGCCGAGGATCAACGCGCATCTGAGGGACCGGATCGGCCACGAGTGATTGCGAAAGCGGTGAAGTTTTTTGAAGGCGACTTGAAACGCGAATACGGCAAACTCAAGAAGGAACGGCTCGATCTCGAGCAAAAGCCGTTGCCGAACCAAGACTTGGCGCTATCGGTGAATCACTGTGAAGTGCAACCGCCATCGGTTCACTTGCTCGCGCGGGGCAATCCGCACGCACCGCGAGACGAAGTGATTGCACCCGGTTTCCCCGAAGTGCTCGGCTTCCCCGATCCGGTGATTCCGGCACCTTCCAAAGGTGCAAAAACGAGTGGCCGTCGCACGGTACTCGCGAACTGGCTCGCCTCGAAGAGCAACCCGCTGACGGCCCGCGTCATGGTCAACCGCGTCTGGCAGTACCACTTCGGGAAAGGCCTCGTCCCGACGCCGAGCGACTTCGGCAAACTCGGCGAAATGCCGACGCACCCCGAATTACTCGACTGGCTGGCCAGCGATTTCGTCGAAGGTGGCTGGAAAATCAAGCGATTGCACAAGTCGATCATGCTCTCGCAGACGTATCAACGCTCCGCGAACGCGAACGCCGCGAACTTGACGACCGACCCCGCGAATGCGTTTTACTGGCGGTTCAACATGCGTCGCCTCGCGGCCGAGGAAGTGCGCGACACGATCCTAATGGCGAGTGGCAAGCTGAATCTCACGCCGTTCGGGCCGAGCGTGTTCCCGAAAATTCCGCGCGAAGTGCTTGCGGGGCAGTCGGTACCCGGCCAAGGCTGGCATTACGATGCGAGCAAACCGACGGCGGGCGACCGACGCAGCGTGTACGTGTTCATCAAACGATCGTTGCAAGTGCCGGTACTCATCAACCACGATCAGGCCGACACCGATTCGAGTTGCCCCGTGCGTTACACGACCACGGTGCCGACGCAAGCACTCGGCATGTTGAACGGCGAGTTCACGAACGAACAAGCGACATCGCTCGCCAAACGACTGAGCAACGAGTTCCCCGGCGACACCGCGAAACAGGTCGCACGTGCGATCCGCTTGACGACGGGCCGCAAACCGAGCGACGAGGAAATCGCGAAAGACTTGGCCTTCATTCAGAAAATGAAGGCGAAGTACACGCTCGACGACTCCGCCGCACTCGCCCGATACGCGCTGCTGGTACTGAACGCAAACGAGTTCCTGTACCTGGATTAAAGGCGAGCGGTGGGTGTAAGCCCACTGATTCTGCCACCTTCGTGCGCAACAGAAATTGTTAGAGACTGCCTCATCGAAATTGAGGGTGTCTGAGACTCAGGTAGGATCAGTGGGCTTACACCCACCGCTCGCCAAGAATGAAAAACCCGCTGCGTTTTAAGATTTTATCGCGTCACTTGGGGTAACGACATGACGACCGACCGCCAATTTTGTCGCCGGACGCGCCGCGAATTCCTTTGGGATTCGGGGGCGAAGTTCCCGGGGATGGCACTTGCGGGGATGCTCGCGGCCGATGGCGTGCTGGGGGCCGCCGAGTCGACGAAGCCCGGTTCGAGTTTGCTGAACCCGATGGCTGTCAAGAAGCCGATGTTCCCTGCGAAGGCGAAATCGGTGATCTTTGTGTTCTGTTACGGTGGCCCGAGCCACATCGATACGTTCGATTACAAGCCGTACTTGGTGGGCAAAGACAACAAGATGGTGCCGATCAAGACGTTCGGCCGTGGCGGCAAACGGAACGAAGGTCGCATCGTCGAACCACGCTGGAAGTTCAAACAGTACGGCAAGTCCGGCAAGTGGGTCAGCGACCTGTTCCCGCACGTGGCGACGTGCGTCGACGACATCGCGTTCGTGCAAAGCATGTACGCCGAGTCGCCGATCCACGGCTCCGCGTTGCTGATGATGAACTCCGGGCGATTGCTATCGGGCAACCCGTGTATCGGTTCGTGGGTGACGTACGGGCTTGGCTCGGAGAACGAAAACCTGCCCGGTTTCGTGGTGATGCTCGATAACACGGGCGGGCCGATCAGCGGGCCGAAGAATTGGTCGAGCGGCTATATGCCTGCCGCATACCAAGGTGTGACACTCCGCGCGAGCGGTACGCCGATCTTCGACCTGCAACCCCCCGCCGGGACGAGCCGCGCGCAACAACGAGACTTGCTGGATCGGTTGAAGGAAAAGAACCAGGAACACATGCTAACGCGGGTCGATAACAGCGAACTATCCGCACGCATCGCCAGTTACGAACTCGCGTACAAGATGCAGCAACACGCCCCCGAAGCGGTCGATTTCACCAAGGAAACCAAGGAAACCAAGGAACTCTACGGCATCGACGGCACCAACACCGAAGACTTCGGCAAGAAACTGCTGCTGTCGCGTCGGCTGGTGGAGCGCGGTGTGCGTTTCGTGCAAGTTTACAGTGGTGGGGCGCACAACGACGACAACTGGGACGCGCATTCGGACATCGCGAAGAACCACAACAAGCATTGCGGCAACACCGACAAACCGATTGCGGGCTTGCTGAAAGACTTGAAGCGTACGGGGTTACTCGATTCGACGATCGTGATTTGGGGCGGCGAGTTCGGTCGTCAACCGACGGCGGAATACGAGAGCGGCACCGGCCGCGACCACAACTCGTACGGCTTCACGATGTGGATGGCGGGCGGCGGCATCAAGGGGGGCGTGACGGTCGGCAAGACCGACGACTTCGGCAACAACGCCGTCGAAGATCGCTACCACGTGAAGAACCTCCACGCCACGGTGCTGCATCAGATGGGCCTCGACCCGAACCACCTGTCGTACTTCTACGGTGGCCTCGATCAAAAGCTCGTCGGCGTCGAAGGAGCCGAGCCGATCAAGCAGATTATTTGAGCGAATGACGAGTGAAATGCTGCACATCAACGAACGAAGCCCACGGATTACTCCGTGGGCTTGTTGCGTTACTTCTTGTCTTTTTTACCGGGAGGGGCCGGTTGCGGTGCTGGCTTGAGTGCCGGTGTGGCTGTGGGAGCCGGTGCGGCGGGTTTGAACGTTGTCACCGGTGGCGGTGGGTTAAATGCAGGTTTCGGAGCGGGTGGCGGCGCGAACACCGGTGCGGGTTTCGGAGCAGGTTGCACAAACACTGGTGCTGGTGCAGGTTTCGGAGCGGGTGGCGGCGCGAACACCGGTGCGGGTTTCGGAGCAGGTTGCACAAACACCGGTGCTGGTGCAGGTTTCGGAGCAGGTGGTGGCACGAACACCGGTGCGGGCTTTGGAGCGGGTTGCGGCGCGGGTGGCGGCACGAACGGCTTTGGTGCGGGGGCCGGTGCTGGTAACGGCTTCGGTGGTAACGGTGCGGGCACGGGCAGTGGCTTCGGCGAAGGCAGCGGAGCCGGAGCCGGCAGTGGCTTCGGTGGCAAGGGTGCGGGCACGGGCAGTGGCTTCGGTGCCGGTGACGGTGTGACCGGTACCCCTGGTTTCATTTCGGGTTTGATCCCTGCGGGTGGTGCCAGCGGTTTCACGCCGGGCTGTACGGGAACCAGTGGCTTCGTTTCCGGTTTGGCAATCACCGCGGGTGCCGTCGGCTTCAGCGCGGGTGGCGAATTCTTGCTCCCGACAATCGTTGCGGCTGGTGGTGGAATCTTCGTTTTCTGCTCCTCGGCGACCTGACCGCGAAACACGGCGGCTTTCGGTACGTCGATCTTCACCGAACGTGGCTTATCGTCGATCTTGTTCGCCACTTGCGAACGGTCCGCGAGGTTCGTTTCCAACTGCTTCCGCTGTGCCGATACGCCGCGAAGATCTTGTGCGAACTTCTGCTCCTGAACGCGATCTTCTTTCGCGAGTGGTTTCAGGGCGATCTTTTGGTTCGTTTGCTGCACGTTGTTCACCGTGGTCAGCAACATCGTATTGTTATTGACGGTCTTATTCGTGTTCACCACCACGGTGTTCGTGTTCGTGTTGTTCGTCACATTGTTGGTCACATTCGACACGTTGGTGATGTTGTTAATTACCGTGTTCTGCTGAACGAGCGTACGCGGAGGGCGTGCGAGCGATCCGTTGTAACGGCCTGCATACACATCGTTGATACCCGTAGCCCAATCGCGATCGTTGCGGTACGAGACGCGGTAATAATCCCACATCGGGTCGTATCCAAAACCGCGTCCGAAGCCGACGTTGATCGCAAAGTTGCTGCCACGCGAGTTGCCGCACCACGCGGAGTAGCCCCCTTGGCTGTAGCGGTTATCGTAATAATCGCCGAAGTAGTAGCTGCCGTAACCGCGACGCACGAACAGCGACGTAAACAGGCTGGGAACGTTTACGACGACGACTGGCGTGTAAACGAACGAAGGTTGGTAATACGTAGCGCGTTGCACGTACACGGGGGCGTATAGCACGCCGCGATCCGCGAGCGGAAAGTCCCAGTAGCCATCGATGAAGATGTAACCGGCGGGGGTCCAGCGGTAGTGCGACGATACCCAGATCCAGCCCGGATTGTGATCGATCCAGACGCCCGGACGATAGACGTAACGATTGCGCCACACCCACGAGCCGGGAACGTAGATGTGCGTTTCCGAAGGCGCAGGAATCGAAGGGGCGACTTCGATGGCGGCGGGGGGTGGGGGTAGATATTCGATTTCCGCACGCTCGACGCGAGCTTCTTGCCAGAAACCATGTACCCAGAGGAAGCCGTTACGGGCTTCGCGCCAGCTACCGGCCACCCAGACGCGGTTCGGTGGGGGCACCCGCCAGAATCCGCTGATCCAGATAAAGTCCGTACGCTCTTCGTCCCAGTGCCAGTAACCGGGAATCCACTGGACGTTGTCGCCGGCGGGCTTTTGGTCGGGTGGGAGTTCCTCGATCGCGTCGGGCGGGGCTTTCGCGACCGTAACCGATGCCCCCGTTTGGACTTCCAGCGTGGCGGCAAAGGCTTCGTGGATCGGGCCGCGTGCGAGGACTTCGACCCCTTGGGTCGGATCTTCGGCACGAATAACGGGCGAAATTGCGGTGATGCCGAGGCCTAACAGGCTGGCAGCAAACAGCTTACGGATGAGAGATTTCATGACAGGCCCTTGCGGGAGCGTGAGTATCAGTGGTGTCTATCAACGAAGTACGGATGACGGTAGTTGGGAAACTTGCGCATGTTAAGATCGAATTGGACTCGATCTTAACTGTCACACATAATAACCGAAGTTCGAGTCCGCGACAATTGCGATCGGCGGAGGCAGTGCAGCCGTGCAGCCTACGCATCGGGTGAAATTGTCGTACTAAGATAAGTGACCCGCCAAACACCTCGCCGAGTTCACCATGATAGCCGAACCGACACTGCTCCCTACTCGCAAGGCTCGCTGGCTGGCTCTCGTCGCCGCACTGCTCGGCTGGATGTTCGACGGCATGGAAATGGGCTTATTTCCGCTCGTCGCGAAGTCTGCGCTCGCGGAACTGATGGGGGCGAGCATCGGCGATAACCGCGTGGCGAACTCGTACGGCGTCATCATTGCCATGTTTCTGGTCGGGGCCGCGACGGGTGGCGTGCTGTTCGGCTGGCTCGGGGATCGCATCGGCCGCGTGCGTGCCATGACGGTCAGCGTGCTCGTCTACTCGCTGTGTAGTGGGCTGAGTGCCGCATCGCAGGAAGTCTGGCACTTGGCCGTACTACGGTTCATCGGGGCGCTCGGCATGGGCGGCGAATGGGCGCTCGGCGTGGCACTCGTTATGGAACTTTGGCCGAATTCATCGAGGGCTTGGCTCGCCGGTTGGATCGGCGCATTCGGCAACCTCGGCTACACGTTGATCGGCTCGATCGCTTACACGCTGCTTCAGTTCGGCGGCGAAATCCCTGGGTTTCTAGTCCGAATTGGCTGTCCGGAGTCGTGGGCACTCTCGCTGACCGCCAACGGAAACTGGCGGTTACTGATGCTCATCGGCGCGGTTCCATCGCTGATGACGCTGTTGCTGCGGCTATTCGTCCCCGAGTCCGAGAAGTGGCGAGCCGAGAAGAAAACGGGTCGAGTCTCGAATTGGTCTACGCGGGATTTGCTCGGTGTGCTGATCGGGGCCATCGCTGCCACCATCATGATCTACGTGTGGGCGACCGATGCCACCGAACTGCGTAACTTCGGTTTCGATCACACGTTGACATTGCGAATTCTCGTCTCGATCGCGTGCCTGATTACGGTCACGATGGGCTACTTATACCCCGTGCGCTGTTACTTGCGGCGCGTGGGGTTGCCCGTCGCGGAACGGCGTACCACCATTCGGCGTATGCTACTGGCGGCGGGTCTGAGCGGCGTGCCGTTGTTGGCGACGTGGTCCGGCGTGATGTGGATGTACAAGTGGGTCGGCTCGGTGAACTTCCCCGCACCCGCCGAAGCGATCCCACTGATGCAGATTTCCTCATCGTTGGGGGCGGCATTCGGCTGCGTGCTCGGTGCGGTGCTGGGCGGACGTTACGGTAGACGCATCGTGTACGCGATTATGTGTCTGCTCTCGTTCGTCGTTATGGTCGGCTTCTACAAATTGAACACCCAGTACGGCACCACACTGATCTTGTCCGCAGGACTGATGGGCATGACGACGGCCTCGTTCTACGGCTGGCTGCCGCTGTATCTGCCCGAGTTATTCCGCACGTCGGTCCGTGCCACCGGGCAAGGATTCGCCTTCAACTTCGGTCGAATCATCGCGGCAGTCGGCAACTTACAGATGGCGAACCTGTTGCGATTGTTCGACAACGACTACGGTAACGCCTGCGCCGCGGTCGGTGCCGTTTACTTCGTCGGACTCATCCTGATCGCCTTCGCGCCAGAAACGAAAGGGAAGCCATTACCGGAGTAGGCAAGATCGCTCTTCGCTCGCGATCACTTCGCGGAAAATTGTTCGTTCTTGAAGGTGACTTGAACTAGAGAGCGTTTCGTATCGACGACGATTGGCTGCTTTTGTTCGACGGCATCTGCGTATTTTTGTCGCGTCACGGAACCGGTTTCGGGGTCGCGTTCTTGTCGTGCCACTTGCCAGTTCGGGTGCCAGCAATGGAGAGTGTACGATCCGATCGGTACGTCGGTCATCTCGAATTGACCCGTGGCATTCGTGGTCGCGAAGTACGGGTGCTCCACGACGAAGAGATCGCCCGTCGCCCAATATTGGCCCGATGCACTCGTGAGCTCCACGTGGCCCGGCGAAGGAAAGGTCCGCGAAACGGGCGACGCATCGTTTGGGAACATCTGCGTGAAATATGACGCCCCGCGAGCGCGAATCCCGCTGATCGTCGTGCGTGCGGAAGTGAATGCGACCGTGCCGCCCACTGGCACGAAGCCGTAGCGTGCGCCGTCGCGGAAGGCGATTCGTTCGTCGTCGAGTTCCACGCTCGCGTTGCTCGCGCTCCACGGCTTCGCGCGCGAAACATCCACACCCGTCAAATACACCACTGCCGATCCGACGCCGCGGCTGGCGACATCGACCACTGGCCCGTTCGGATTCGGAAGCGTGACGGTTTTCAGACCGTTCATGCCGAGTTTTGCGAACGTGACGGGCTTCACGATCGGCATTTCACCCGCCCATGTCACCGTGCCGGAAATCGTGCCACACTTCGCAGAATCGAACTGCGTGCCAAATTCGCGTTGCGGTTCCTGTGGCCGTTCGGGCCGCGAATAGGTAAGCCCATCGCAGCCCACGACCGACAATAACACGAATAGAGCAGGCACGATTCTCGACATGATTCCGAACCCCCGACAAACGAACGCGAACACCGAGTGTACGTGTACGCGATTCCGTCAGTCGAGGGCAAGTGCGATTGGTTGCGACACCGCGTTGTCAGTCGAAGACGACCGTCTTGCGATCGTAGACGAGAATGCGGTGATCGATGTGCCATCTCACCGCACGCGACAGCACGACTTTTTCCATGTCGCGGCCTTTTTCGAGCAAGTCGTCCAGTGTGTCGCGGTGCGAAATCCGCACGACGTTTTGCTCGATGATCGGCCCTTCGTCGAGTTCTTCCGTCACGTAATGGCTCGTCGCGCCGATGAGTTTGACGCCGCGCTCGAAGGCACGGTGGTACGGTTTTGCCCCACTAAATGCAGGCAAAAACGAGTGGTGTACGTTAATCACGCGCAACGGATATTGCTCCACGAAATGCGGCGATAGCACTTGCATGTAGCGTGCGAGCACGACGAGATCGATCTGGTTTTCGCGCAACAAAGCGAGCTGTTTCGCTTCGGCTTCGGCCTTCTTACCAGGTTCGACGGGGATTAGGTGGAACGGGATTTTGTGGAACGTCGCCCAGCGTTCCGCGTCTGGGTGGTTCGCGATAATGAGCGGAATTTCGCAAGCGAGTTCGCCGCTCTGATGGCGATACAGCAAGTCCGCGAGGCAGTGATCGTACTTCGACACGAACAATGCCAGCCGGTGCGGGCGGTCGGATCGTTCGAGCCGCCAGCGCATGCCGTGCTGCATCGCGAGCGGTGCGAACTTTTCGGGGAACTCCGCGAGATCGAAATCGAACCCCGTTAAGTCCCATTCGACCCGCATTAGGAACGCATTCCGTTCGGGATCCTGATGCTGATCCGCATGGAGGATGTTCGCGTTGTGGCGATAGAGAAACTCGCCGATGGCAGCGACCAGCCCCTTGCGGTCGGGGCAGTCGATGAGCAAAATTGCGGTCGGTTTACGCACGGTTATTTCCGACCTTTGCCGATGAGAACGCGAGACTCGGTGAGGACTTTATCCATGAACACATCGTGCGACGCGACGGGGATCGCATCGAAAATCTGGCAGTCGAACGCGATGGCGACTAGCGGGGCGTTGGGGCGAACGCGGGCTAACATGCGATCGTAATAGCCTTTGCCCTGGCCCATTCGGCCACCGACTGCATCGAACGCGGTGCCGGGGACCATGACGAGATCGAGGTCTTCGGGCGCGACAATTTTGCCCGGCTGAATGCGCAGTTCGACCTTCGGTTCGAGGATTTTGTACGCGCCTTCGACGAGTTCGCTCATGTCCTCGAGAAGGAACAGTTCGAGTTCGTTCGTTTCAACGATGCAGTACGGCACGACGATCAGCTTGCCGCCCGCCAGTGCTTCCGGCAGCATGTGCCGCGTGCGGACTTCGCTCCCGGCATCGACGTAGTACAGGATCGTTTTCGCGGCCACGTACTCCGGCATCGCCATGAACGCGGTCACGATGTCGCGGCTAATCGCGTCCTTATTTTGCTGCCCGACCCGATTCTTGCGAGCTTGTTCGCGGATCGCCGTTTTCTCCGCCTGGTTGTCTTCCATCGCAGTCCTTTGAAAATAATTCCGAATGGGTGACGCGCACGCGCTCCGCTACGAAGACTTCGCGTCGCGGCTAATTCTGACGTCGCGGCTAATTCTGGCGTCGCGGTTAATTTCGGAGTTTCGTGAACCAATCTTGTAGCGACGTGACCGTCGTTTCTTTTTCGCGGAGTGCCTTACATGCGTCGGCGGCCATGCTCGCGCCGGAGATCGTCGTGATGCACGTCACCCGTGCGGCGACCGCGGCGGTGCGAATCTTCGATTCGTCGGTACGGCTGCCCGGCCCGCTCGGCGTGTTGATGATGAGTTGCACCTGGCCGTTCTTCATGAGGTCGAGCAAGTTCGGGCGGCCTTCCTGAATTTTCGGCACTTCTTTCACGGGGATGCCGTGGTTGCGGAAGATCGCCGCCGTGCCGCGCGTGGCGATCAGGTGGTAGCCCATGTCGGCGAACCGTTTCGCGATCGGCACCGCCGTCTCTTTGTCGTTCCCGGCCAGCGACATGAAGATCGTGCCCGACTTCGGCAGTGGGGCCGACGCCGCAAGTTGGGCTTTCGCGAACGCCATCGCGAAGTCTTCGTCAATGCCCATGACCTCGCCCGTCGATTTCATTTCCGGCCCAAGGATGATGTCCACGCCGGGGAACTTGTTGAACGGGAACACGCTTTCCTTCACCGAGTAATGTTTCGGAATGACTTCCTTCATCACGCCGAGTTCGTCGAGCGTTTTGCCGACCATGACGAGTGCCGCCAGGCGTGCGAGTTGCACTCCGGTGGCCTTAGAAACGAATGGCACCGTACGGCTCGCTCGCGGGTTCGCTTCGAGAATATAAATCATCGGTGGCGCTTCGGTGCCCAGCCCCGTGACGGCGAACTGGATGTTCATCAATCCCTTCACCTTCAGCGCGCTCGCCAGTTTCACGGCTTGCACCTTGATCTCGTCGATCACCGCTTGCGGCAAGCTGTGCGGTGGCAAAACGCACGCGGAGTCGCCGGAGTGAATCCCCGCTTCCTCGATGTGCTGCATCACGCCACCAATGATCGTTCGCGTGCCATCGCTCAGGCAATCGACGTCGATTTCGGTTGCGTTTTCGAGGAACTTGTCGATGAGCACCGGCTTGCCCGACGACACATCGATCGCGTTTTTCATGTAGCGTTCGAGTGTTTCATCGGTATACACGATCTCCATCGCGCGACCGCCGAGAACGAAGCTGGGTCGCAAGATCACGGGGTAGCCGATCTTGCGGCTGCTCGTTAGCGCTTGTTGCAGATCGACTGCGGTGCCGTTCGCCGGTTGTCGCAGTCCGATATCTTCGACGAGTTTCGCGAACCGCTTGCGATCCTCGGCCATGTCGATGCTGTCGACGCTCGTTCCGATGATCGGCACACCGTTCGCTTCGAGCGACTTCGCGAGGTTCAACGGCGTCTGCCCGCCGAACTGCACGATCACGCCAACGGGCTGCATCCGGTCGTTGATATTGAGTACGTCCTCGACGGTCAGCGGCTCGAAAAACAGATGGTCCGACGTGTCGTAATCGGTGCTGACCGTTTCGGGGTTCGAGTTCACCATGATCACTTCGTAGCCGGCTTTTCGCAGTGCGAACGCGGCTTGTACGCAACAGTAATCGAACTCGATTCCCTGCCCGATGCGGTTCGGGCCGCCGCCGAGAATCATGATCCGCGGCTTGCCCGTTGGCGGTAAAATTTCGTCTTCGAGAAGCACGCTGCCGTCGGCGGCTCGTGCGGGCGTTTCGTACGTGCTGTAGTAGTAAGGCGTGTACGCCTCGAACTCGGCCGCACACGTATCGACCGACTTGTACGATGCGATCACGCCCATCGCTTTGCGGATGCGGCGAATCTCGGCATCCGAACCGCCCCACAGGTTGGAAAGCTGACGGTCGGTGAAGCCCCACTGCTTCGCTTTCCGCATCATCGGTTGCGTCACTCGTTCGATCGGCCCCGCCGCCCGCAGTTCATCTTCAAACGCGACGAGATCGAAAATGTTCTGCAAGAACCATCGGTCGATGTTCGTTCGCGCATACACGTCTTCGATCGACATCCCCGCCTTGAATGCATAACGAACGTACCAGATGCGGTCCGCGTTCGGCGTCGTCAGCTTCGACGAAATCTCTTCAATCGTCGGTTCGTTTTCGCTGCCCCACAGGTCGGCGCGATCGCAGCCCAAACCGAACCGCCCGACTTCGAGGCCACGTAGCGCTTTCTGAAGCGACTCCTTGAACGTGCGGCCAATTGCCATTGTTTCGCCGACCGATTTCATCTGCGTCGTCAGCGTCGCATCGGCATCGGGAAACTTCTCGAACGTGAACCGCGGAATCTTGGTCACCACGTAATCGATGGTCGGCTCGAAGCAAGCGGGTGTCTCGCGGGTGATGTCGTTTTGCAGTTCGTCGAGCGTGTAACCGACCGCGAGCTTCGCCGCAATTTTCGCGATCGGGAACCCCGTGGCTTTCGACGCGAGTGCCGACGACCGCGAGACGCGCGGGTTCATTTCGATGACGATCATGCGGCCATCGATGGGGTTCGTCGCGAACTGAATATTCGACCCGCCCGTTTCGACGCCGATCTCGCGGATGATCATCTTGGCCGCGTCGCGCATCCGCTGAAATTCCTTGTCGCTGAGCGTCTGGATCGGCGCAACCGTGATGCTATCGCCCGTGTGGACGCCCATCGGGTCGAGGTTCTCGATCGTACAGACCATCACGACATTGTCGGCTTTGTCGCGCATCACTTCGAATTCGTATTCCTTCCAGCCGATCACCGATTCTTCGACGAGAACTTCGCCGGTGGGGCTGAGTTCGAGGCCGCGCGTGACGATCTGAATGTACTCGTCGCGGTTGTACGCGATGCCGCCACCGGTGCCGCCCATCGTGAAACTCGGCCGTAACACGCATGGCAAGCCGATCGTTAGTCGCGCATTCTCTGCATCGGCCATCGAACGCACGACGAGGCTCTTCGGCACTTCGAGGCCGATCTTAATCATCGCATCTTTGAACTTCTGGCGATCCTCGGCTTTGTCGATCACCTCGGCGTTCGCGGCGATCATCTCGACGCCGTACTTTTCGAGTACGCCATGCTTGACCAGGTCCATCGCCGTGTTCAACGCCGTCTGTCCGCCGAGCGTCGGCAGCAGTGCGTCGGGGCGTTCGATCGCGATAATTTTTTCGACCGTTTGCCACGTGATTGGCTCGATGTACGTGCGATCCGCCGTTTCCGGATCGGTCATGATCGTGGCGGGGTTCGAGTTGACGAGGACGACCTCGTAGCCCTCCTCCCGCAACGCTTTGCAGGCTTGCGTTCCCGAATAGTCGAACTCGCAGGCTTGACCGATGATGATCGGGCCGGAACCGATGAGCAAAATCTTCCGGATGTCAGTACGTTTCGGCATGGTTCCCAGTGTTGCAAAGTTCGTCGGGTGCAGATCGTTCTGCGCAAACTCCCAATACTTTACGAACCCTGTGCGCTTCGCCTACTATCTTGGCATGGATTGCTATCGCCGACCATAAGCCGCACCGCTTCGCGCCTCGTTCCTGCAAGGCAGCGAGATACCGCTCTTCGTCGGCAAACCGTGAGGTAGCGAACCCGAACCGAAAACGCAACTTCCGATCGGGCGGAAAATGTCGTCGATTTTCCGTTTCGGAGTGCGAACGGTGGACTTGAAGGAATTGGAGAGGATCGCCAATCAGCAACTCATCCAATTTGGTTTGAGTGGTTGGACATTTCGACTGGCCAATAGCAAGCGTCGGTTAGGCGTGTGTAAGTATCGTCCGAAACGGATTGAGATTGCCGAGTATTATGCACGCAATAATCCGCCTGAATCCGTTCTCGATACGCTCCTTCACGAGATTGCGCATGCCATCGCTGGTGCGGGTGCAGGTCATGGGCCAGCATGGAAAGCGATTGCCTTGCGAATTGGTGCGTCCCCTCGAGCGTGCGATACCTCCCCCGATACCGTGGTGCAGCCCGGCGACTGGCAAGTAACGTGCCCAGCCTGCAATCGAACGTACCATCGTTACAAACAACCGAAGAGTTTGGCGGTCTACCGATGCAAATGTGCCGTCCGCTCAACGCTAACGTTTGAATATCGGGGTGATCCCGCGCGGAAACCTTCGGTGCCGTCAACAGCTGCAAAGAATGCAAATTGGGCAGCAAAATGTGCGGGTTGTGCCACTGTCCACTTTCGCGTTCGCAGACCGAGCGTAGGTGTCTGGCGTTGCAAATGCCGTCATCGCTGCGAAATCACTTGGCTGTTTCGCAGCCAAAGCGTCGTTCGAGAATGATAAGCTTACCGCCATTTGGCCGCCTCGGTCGGTTTCTTCCACGCATCGTACAACTCGGCCACCCGCTTCCTGGCGGCAGCGATACCCCAGGCCGGAACCCCGACCGCTTTCGTGATGTCGCGGGCGGCGGCCAGTAGGATCGGCTCCGCCTCCTCATACTTCCCCTGTCTTGTTAAGCAGTCTCCGTACCGGGACGCCACCTCGCCCGTTAACCAATCGCCGGTCCACATCCGTACCTTGACAACCTCCCAACACTCCCGCAACTGCGGTTCGGCTGATGCCGGGTCCGCCTTCCCAGTCAGGGCCGAGGCGAGGAAAGGTGCGACACCATCAATGGTTCGTTTCGGTTCGGGCTTTTCAGCAAGAATCAATTCGGCGAGGTAGGGTGCCGCGTCTGGCCACCGCTCCTGCTTGGCATACAGTCGAGCCAAGAACCCGACGGTGCGTAGGGTTTGGTCCTTCGAGGACTCTTCAACTTCAATCCGACGGCGGTCCACAAGTACCGCTAGGTATTTCTCCTTGGCTTCGGCCCACCGGCCCTGGCCCTCCAGCGCGTAGCAGAACAGGTTTCGGTTCCCCAAAGTTCCCGGGTTGTTCTGCCCGAGTAACTCGCTACCCAGGGCAATTGCCTCCTGGAGTGGGCGTTCGGCGTCCGTAAACCGGCCCAGCCCAATCAATGCCCCGCCCAAGTTGCCCAGGGTTGTCGCCAATTCACTGTCCCTCGGGTTGATTCGCCGTCGGCGATCGGTAACCGACTGCAGAAGGGAACGCGCTTCGTCTGGGTTACCTGACAATATTAGCGTAATGGCCAAGTTGTTGTCGATTTCCATCGTCTTGTTGTCATTCGGGCCGAGTGTCGCGTTCAAAATCTTGCTGGCCCGGCGACGGAGGACGCTGGCTTTGTCATAAACGGCCAGATTCGTATAGGCTTCGGCCAAGTTATTGGCGGCGTCAGCCGTTTCCGGGTGCGCGTCCCCCAAGACTCGAGTACATTCGTCGAGGGCGGCACTGGCCAACCCCTCCGCGTCCGGCCGCCGACCCTGAACCACGACCGCCCAGACGAAGCGGTTCCGAATAACCAAGGTCTCCGCATGACCCAGTCCGCTGAGTTGGGAACGGAGATCCCACGCCCGGTGGTAATGGCGTTCGGCTTTGCTGTACACCCCAAGGAACTCGTAGGCGTGCCCGATGACCGCCCGCACTTCGGCCTCAACCTCGGGCTGCTCGACGAGGTTGGTCTGAGCGTCGAGCTTCTCAGAGGCCTTGTCAAGCAACTGCCGGACGGTGAGCTTCTCCCCGACCGGGTTGTTAACCGGGTCGGCCTGTTTGAGGAGGTCGTCGACCAGAAATCGATTAATTGCTTCGGCTTTCTGTTGGGCAGTGACGGCGACCTTCCGTTGGCCGTCCGTCTCAATTCGAGCTTGCTGGAGCAGAACCGCCCCGACCGATAACCCAACGACCGATGCAAGCAGCAGCACAGCTGCGGCGCTAACCAGTGTCCGGTGCCGTTTCGCCCACCTCCAGGCGCGGGTAGCAGTCGGCTCGCGATAGGCGGTTACCGGTTCGTCCGCCAACCAATGTTCCACCTCCGTACCCAAAGCCGTTGCGGAGGCATACCGGTCTTGCGGCTCCAAGGCCATCGCCTTCAAGCAAATTTCCTCTAATGGGCGCGGTACATCGAGTTGAAGTTGCCGGGGACGGGGGAAATCGCCACGCTGGATCCGCTGCTGCATTTCCGGCCAGTTGCCGCGTTCGATTGGCGGTTTCCCGCTCAAGACCGTGTACAGGACTGCACCCAACCCGTACACGTCGGACGCCTGTGCGACCACGTCCCATCGGCCCGCCGCTTGTTCGGGACTCATGTACGCAGGCGTGCCCACCGCCGACCCCATCGCCGTCTCACCCGGCCCGCTATCGCACGACGACGGAACCAAAGTTTCGCCTATACCAGTCGCACGCACTTCCTCCGGTCGACCGACGACCTTGGCTAATCCCCAGTCCACCACTAGCGTTTCACCGAACTTTCCGATCATCACGTTCGCCGGTTTCAAATCCCGGTGGATGACGCCTCGGCTATGGGCGTACGCGACCGTCTGGCACACCTGAAGGAATGCCTGGAGCAGGCGACGAAAAGCGACGGGGTCCGATGGAGCGGCGTGATACGTGGCAATCGCTTCAGCAAAGGTTTCCCCTTCGACGAACCGCATTGCGTACGCGGGTCGGGTTCCCCCCGCGATTAACCGGTACACGGGTACCACCCCAGGGTGTTCGAGCCGAGCCGTCACCTCCGCCTCTAAAAGGAATCGTTGGCGGTTGTCCGGGCTTTCCGCGTGTCGATCTTGGAGGCACTTCACCGCAACGGTTCGATGCAACTCCGGATCGGTGGCGCGGAACACTTCACCGAGCCCGCCGCGAGCATGAGGCGTGAGGTTCGTAAACGGTACCGACCAGTTTCGCGCGTCGACAGTGATGTCGGGATCCACCGTGCCTGGATAATCTTTGGTCGGATCAAAAGATGATGCCATACCGTAGCTCGCTGAGAAAGATGGACACAGATCCAGGTAGTTGCATCCTACTCACAGCACGCCCGGTATCGGCGAGCCGGCGGGGAGCATCGCGAGCGGTTGGTTTTGGCGGTTGTAAAGTGTCGTTTCCTGGTCGATGCCGAGTGCGGCGTACATGGTGGCGGCTACGTCGCCGGGCGAATACGAGATCGAAGTCGGGTACGCACCGATCTTGTCCGTGCCGCCGATCACCTGCCCGCCTTTCGTGCCACCGCCCGCGAAGAAGATCGACCCCGCTGGGCCCCAGTGGTCGCGCCCGCCGAGCTTGTTGATCTTCGGCGTGCGACCGAAGTCCGTCAGGAACAACACCAGTGTTTGATCGAGTAATCCGCGTGCGTTCAGGTCGCCGAGGAGCGCGCCGAATGCACGATCCATCCCCGCGACGTGGTATGGCAACTTTGCCATCTCGCAGATGTGCGGGAAGTTCTGCCCCACAGCGTTGTGGTTGTCCCAGAGGTTGCCGAACTCGGGGTCGTAGCCATAGTCGACCAGCACGAACGGGGCACCGGCTTCGACCAAGCGCCGGGCGAGCAAGCAGCGCGAGCCGATCTTCGTTTTGCCGTAATGATCGCGAACCTTTTCGGTCTCGCGGCCCAGTTCGAATGCAGCCCGCACTTTCGGCGAAAGCAGCATATCGAACGCGCCGCGATACTGATCGCCCACGCCAGTTTCGTCGGCCTTGCGCGCGGCCTCGTCGAGTCGATCGCGCAGCCGTTGCCGCCCCGTGAGACGGTCGCTGCTGAGGTCCGCAAACGGCGTGACGCCTTGCTTCGTGAATTCGTCCTCGTTGGCCTCCTTGACGAACGCCGTGAAGTCGTCGTTCTTCGGCTTGCCGCCCGTAGCGAACGGTGAGTACTGCGAGCCGAGCCAGCCACCGGTAAAGAGTTGGTTCGGTGGTGGCCCCGGCCGCGTAGTCCCCGGCACCGCAATGTAGCCGGGAAAGCCCGCCTGCGAGCCGCGCAGCTTCGAGACGATCGCGCCGATGTTCGGCTCGGTGAGGATTTGCCCTTGCGATACTTTCCGCCCCGACAGCCCGTACGACTGTGCGAGCAAGTGATCGTCGGTCGCCGGGGAGAACGTGCGGATGAGCGCGAACAGGTCGGTTTGTTTCGCCAAACTCGGCATCGTCTCGCAGAAGCGGATGCCGGGCAGGCCCGTTTGAATTGAGCCGAGCGATCCGCGAATTTCCTCCGGCGCGTCGGGCTTCGGGTCGAACGATTCGTGGTGCGTCACGCCGCCTGCCATCCACAGAACGATCACCGACTTGGCTTTCGTCGGCCGCGCCGGCGCGTTCGCACGCAACCCCGGCAGCGCCGTCGCCGCCACGCCAATCGAACCGACACGCAATAAATCGCGACGCGAAAGGATCATGAGCAGACCCACAAAAGAACGGATTTCGGCAGGTGTATAGATACTAAACCGAACGCGAACGACCTGCAATGGTTTTTGTAACGACATTGCCGAGCCGCATCATTCGACGCTCTCGGAATTGAGGAAAATGGCGAACACCTTCCGGATGCACCGCACCACCGCGACCCCTCGAGTGCCCGAACAACGAGATCGAGCTATATCGAGAACTGAGGGAGAACGACCGTCAGGCCCGAAAACTCATAAACGCCAGCGACTCGATGGTTTGCGACGGGTAGCCAAGTGGACCGTTCGATGTGCGGAGATGTGACAGGTATCGATTTCACGTCTTTTCCGATTGCGATCGCCATGTGTTCGCCCGTATATTTTCGAATCACAACCGCTCGACTGCTTTCCCGATTTCGTGCGGCCAAGCCACACCAAACGGCCGGGTCGACGACCGGAATCGGTTTGCCGCGCCATTCGATTAAACCCAGCAAATACGCTTCGGTGTCCGCCACCGGCGTTAAGTGACTGTCCCATATGGGGTGGTTGGGTGAGTACAATGGTACATGAGAACCCAAACGTACCCGAGCGATGTCACCGACGAGCAGTGGCGGTTGATC
>JAYWCL010000213.1:0-18614 GCA_043780595.1 Limnoglobus sp. | reverse complement strand
GCCTCGCCACCGCCCGAAAACCCCACGCTACTCGCGCCCCCCGCGAGCCCGTAAACGTACGCACCTGCTACCCAAAACTACCGCGATTTGAACCATGCCAGGAAGTTATTAAATCCTGGATCCTAAGTCACAATTGCGGACGCTCAAAAACCGGTTTTTTGCCATTTTTGCGTCTCAAAATGCCACTTTTTTATCGTTAATCGCTGATTTTTTACGAGGGTTTTTGCCGTATCTCGGACTGTTGTTGTGGGTTACGTCGAGGATCGTTCGATCGGCACTCGGCGCAACTACCGACCGTTTCGCGTCATTATGCGACCGAAAATCGACCGAATGCGCCTTTTCTATGTCATTTGCGCGCACTTCTATGTCATTTCGCGACAATTCTATGTCACTCCGTGCACACCGCGAATTCCGACTTACGTCGAATCGCCTGCGATTTTTTGACTATTGGGAATCGTATGGGTGCTATCAACCCAACGCCTACGGACGGACGTCGTGGGGAGTTCTCGTCTTCGTGGAAGTTTTACCCGCGGTCTGGATTCTTCATCGACCGCGAAACCGCGAGTTGAATTTGAAACGGCACTTTACCATAAATGTAAAAGTTACTAAACCAATTAGAACTCGCTCGTTTCCCTCTCCAACCGGGGAGCGCAACATGATGATACTCACTACTTTTGCCGCTGCACTCATTCTCTCACTATTGGCGACAAGGCTCGTCCGTCAACTCGCACCCCGGATCGGGCTGGTCGATCCGCCCGATGGCGTGCGAAAGTTACAGCGTGTACCGATCCCCGTCGGTGGCGGATTGGCTGTTTTCTTTGCGATGCTGGCTTCCATTTTTATCGCGTTGTCACTCGATCCTCAAGTAGCATACGCATTTATCGAACGTCTCCCTCAATGGGTAGCGCTCGGCATTGCCGGAGCTATTATTATTATCGTCGGCCTCATTGACGATTGCGTGGCGCTGCGGCCCGTCCATAAACTCGGCGGCCAGCTACTTGCAATTACTGTTCTCGTCGTATTCGGCAAAATGCAAATCGTGGATATTACTGTTTTCGGTACGCATTTGCATCTGGGCTGGGCTGCGATCCCCATTACCTATTTCTGGTTTCTCGCCGCCGTCAATTCGTTGAATCTACTCGATGGCATGGATGGTCTGCTCGGCACCGTAGGGGGAATTATCTGTGCGGCTCTGGCATGTATTGGGATTCTCACGGGCCAACCTACAGCGGTGATTGTGGCCGTGGCGCTCGCCGGGGCACTCGCGGGATTTCTCCGATACAATCTTCCACCCGCGACAATTTACCTCGGCGATAGTGGGAGCATGTTGATCGGCCTGATGATCGGTGGTATCGCGATTCAAGCCTCGATGAAAAGCCACGCGGCGGCGCTTCTTGCGCCATCGGCGCTGTTGGTTTTACCGTTCCTCGATACATTTGCGGCCATTGTCCGACGGAAACTCAGCGGTCGATGTATGTCTCACGCGGATCGCGAGCACCTGCACCACGTGCTGCTCCGACGCTGGACAGTCCGCTTCTCGTTGTTCGTTGTGGCGGGTCTCGGTGGAATTGCGGCCCTGGGCGCGACGCTCGCCGTTTACTTCCGACACGACAGCATCGCCATCGTGACTTCTCTCGGCGTCGTCGTCGTACTGCTCGCGTTCGGCTGGTTCGGTGGAACGGAATTGCAGCTCATCCGAGCTCGTTTCGCGAAACTCATCGCCCGCCCGCGAGTCGCGAACCCTATAAAAACCACCGAAGAACAACCTGCGTAACGGGTGCCCTACTTCTTAACCGTGACCTTCTTTCACTTCGTTGCGGTTCCACCTCGGAATAATCACCAAAAGGTCTTTCGTTCCGTTCGGTACGCATTGACAACTCAGTCGCGATTCGGTCGTCACGGCTGGTGCTTCGTCGAGCATATCTTCTTCGTCTTCGGTCGATTTTGAACAAGTATCGAGTGCCTGCGACACGTAGACGTGGCAAGTCGAACAGGCGCAAACCCCACCGCAACTGTGGTTGATCGAGATCCCCGCCCCTTCCGCGATGTCCAAGATGCTACCTTCGAGGCCATGATCGCCGAACGGAATGTCCGCTGGATCGACGCGGATGTCGGTATCGACGCCGGTTTCCTCGTTGCGGAACGTGATCTTGAAGACGCGGGTCGCCTTCTCGGTTTCGACGGGACGAATATAAGGGTTGACGCCGCCCATTGCGGATGCATCCTGATCGGGTGAATCGGTTAGTTTCTATGAATGTCATTGTACGCACCAAGAAACGCGAGAGCCGGGAAGTTTGAAGACTTCCCGGCTCTCGCGTTCGATTCGTCCGACACTTCTACTTGTATTTCAGTTCGTTTCTGACCTGTTTCACACCAGGTGTGAGGAGAATCATTCCTTCGGCAGTGCGGGCCTCGTCTTCGTCTTTCACGTTGCCGCGAAGGACGACGATGGGGCCGTCCATGCTAATGTTGATCGCACCCGGGTTGGCGATCATGCTCGACCGACCGATGACCGTTTGCAAGTCCGACTGCATCTGGGCAGGCACGATCGCGGGGCTACTGAAGCGGAGCGTGGCGGTGTAGCTGATCGCACGCTGAAGCGGAATGACTTCGCCACCGGTGAAGTTACTATTGGAATTGAAGCTGGCGTTTCGGTTCGCGCCAGTGGTACCCGTTCGGTTCGCGGTAGCGGTGGTTCCCGTTCGGCCTGCGGTACCAGTGGTTCCCGTCATCCCCGAGGTGCCAGTGGTACCCGTTCGCCCCGTGTTGGACGCGGTGCCGGTATTGATTCCCGTCGTTCGCGTGCTTCCGCCAGTTGTGCTACCCGAACTGCTCGAGCCGAATGTCGGCGTGCCGAAACCGCCTGGCCCCGATGTGGTGGTCGGGGAGTTTCCTTGATGCAGCGGGTTCGCGTAGAACGTGCCGAGTATGTTCGATCGGCTGAGCGAGGAACCCGTAGGCCCGTCGAGCGAGATCGTGGGAGTCGCTTCTTGTTGAATCGCCGGAGTGCCACCCGCCGAGGTGCTCGTGTTACTGCTGGTCCCCGTCCCCGTTGTTCCGGTCGTGGTTGCCGTTGTGGTTGCGGGCGTGGTTTGTGCGTAGCTCGTCGAAGCGAGAACCGCACTGATCGCCGACGTTAATAAGCACCGCGTGAGGAATGTCATGATCGTGCCCCATGGAAACCGCGAACGTGCCGACTCGTATCTCCGGATTGTATCGTCGCGCACCGCTGACAACATGAGAGAATTTTCTGTTGCGCGGTAATCCGTTAAAGATTTCCGTCTTGCCGGCAATCGGTTCGCCGGCGTGGCCGAAGTACACGGGGCGGTTACTACGGCTACGGTTCGTGGAAGGGAAAAATTCGGTCAGTCGTCGATCATCACTTTCTTCGCGGGTTTCAAGTGGGCTTCATCGAGTTTACCGACGGACCACAACAGGCCGCGAGCGACGAGTTCGAGGTATCGTTCGTCGGCGACGGTGTCGTTGTTGTGGCCGAGCGTCGTGGCGAAGACCTTGGTTTTCTTCGCGTAAAGGTTCGTCCAGGCCACAGTCGCGTCGGCGGTGATCTCTTTCCCGGCCTTGTCCTTGAAGGTTTGCACTCCCTTGGCCAACGGTGTGGCGGTGTCGAGCAACTTACCCGTCGAGTTGTTGTAAAGCTCCTCGTTGACCGTTTTCCAGTCGCTGAGACCCTTGCTGATTGGGTTCGTTTTGTCGGTGAAACTGACCGCGATAGGGGCTTGTGGGCCGTGCCCAGTCGAGGCGAGACCGGTGAACTCGAACCACGGCGTCGTCTCTTTCGGATACCCTTCGGTACGGTAGCAGTGCATCCCACAATGGAGAATCACCCCTGGCAGGCCGTCGCGGTGCGGCTGCAAAATGCGGTCCACCAGCGATTTGTCTTTGACGTCCGAACAGCATTCGTCGTGAACGATGACATCGTAACCCTTCGCCCAATCGGCCTTCTCGTAGGCGGGGTTCAGGTGCTTCGTCCCCTTGTCGGCATCGTACGCAATCGCCCACTGGACGTTCGCGCGTTCGGAAATCCCTTTCGTCAGAATCGCCTTTTGTTTCGCGTAATCGTGGCAACAACCGCCGATCACCAGTAGCGCACGTATCGGCTTAGCGTCCGGCTCGCGTGCCGTAACCGCAAGGGTCAGAATGCTGAATAACGCGACCATGAGCAGAGCAGAGCGTTTCATCGTCGACCTCGCATTTTTGGGAAAGAGCTTCACGTAGTTTATCAATATCGACACGCGGGCCGCGTACGCTACGGTACGTTGCTCACGCGGCTCGCGTGTAAAACTTCGCACGGGAAAAAACTTCACACTACGGTACGTTGCTCACGCGGCTCGCGTGTAAAACTTCGCACGTGAAAAAACTTCACACTACGGTACGTGTACGATAGAAGTGAGTGGAAATCGCCGCACGGCCCGTCGGACCGACTTGATAGTCGGAGCGATGAGCCGTGCGAGGGATGGTGGGGCGGAAGGGGAAATCGCCCGCACCATGTGGCGATCGGCGGATTGGGGAATCACGCTTCTCGTCTTGCGTCGGCCAGTCGGCGAATTCGCTCGGTCAAAAGTGCCACGTCGAACGGCTTTTTGAAGACTTCGTTGAACCCGTACTCGGTGAGCTTTTCGGGGGCCGCTTCGTCTTCGCCCGCCAGACCCATAATCAGGGTCTTGCCGTACGCTTCGTTTTTGCGAAGGTTCGTCGCGATCTGCATCGACTCGCTGCGGCCGAGGCCGAGGTCGATGATGATCGTGTCGGGGTGGAAGCTTTGTGCCAAAGTCCCCGCTTCGAAGCCGCTTTGGGCGAGTTCGTACTTGTAATCGTCGACTTCCGGAAGTAGCTCTTTAATGCGATCGTTGAAGAGCTTTTCGGTACCGATGAGTAGCACCTTGTGCCATTCTTCCTCCTCGAGTTCGCCGAGTGGCATCCCGTGTTCTTTGAGGAACCGGATGAGCTGCTCGCGGGGGATGCGGCGATCCTGGCTACCGGGAATCCGATAGCCTTTGAGCCGACCGCTGTCGAACCATTTGGAGACAGTGCGGGGGGCAACCTTACAGATCTTCGCGACCTGGCCGGTAGTAAATACCTTTTTCATATGGGGCACTCCATTTCATCGCACTCGGTGAACACAACCCGATCACACAATATGTGTGGGGGGACGGTGGTGGACCCGAGGGGCAGGACGACGGTGCGGCGGCTGGCCGGTCGCCCGGCAGGGCATCCATGCAAATCTCAGCGGTGTAGTCGGTCGCATCGAGCGGCCAAACCGAGTCGGCTGGGCTGAAGTTCGACCGGTTTACCGGAACGCAACCCCAACATCGCTTTAATCGGCCGAATCACACTGCTAAGATTAACTCTGGTTTGCGAACTTCCTAAGTTTGGCGGGTTTAGCGAACCCAGCAGAACCTGCGCCCCTAGGGCATCTGGTCTGCCCGTCGTGCCGACACAATCTGACACGACCTCGACCAACCGCATGACTAGTACCATCAATCGTCAACGCATGGCGTGTCCCGTGGGAAAATGCGCAGACTCCGGAGAATTCCGCACATCGGTCCTGTTGCGAATACCGGTTCGTCCGGTTGTGACGCGCAGCCGTCGCATTCTACGCGCGGCTACGCACGGAAATGACTTCAAGTGGAGATTGAAATTGTCGTTACGCAATCGGTGCGTGTAGCTTTTTCCAGAAGATCAATTTGTCGTCGCCATCGGAATAAAAGTCGGGAATCTGGCCAGCCACGATGTAGCCGTGCTTGCGATAGAACTCGCAAGTCGGCACATAGTGCGGCAGCGAACTGGTTTCGATCAACAACAGTCGGCCATTCTGCGCACGTACGTCGTGCTCCGCCCAATCGAGTAAGCGCTTGCCGTGGCCCTGGCCTTGGCTCGCGTTCGCAACCGCGATCCACCAGACTTCGTACGTGCGATCCGTCATTGCGGACGGCGCGTAATAAACGAAACCGACCGGCACACTCGCCAGTTCGAGCGTGAAGCAAGCGTGGCCGTACTCGCGATTCGACGCATGGTAATCGTCGAGCACTTCCGAAAGCGCGACGATCTCGTGCGGCTGAAACACCCCCGTTTCGGTGGCCAATGCGATAATCGCAGGCGAGTCGCTCGGTTCCGTCGGTCGCAACATGGATTTTCCCATTCTTGGCGAGCGGGGGAGGTCACTCCCCTGATCCTTCCTGAGTCGCAGTCAATCGAGATTTCGATGAGGCAAGCTCAGTCCATTTCTGTTGCGTACGACGGTGGCTGGATCAGTGGGCTTACACCCACCGCTCGCCTATGCCTCACGAACATCTCTCAGACTAAACGACGTACTCCGTTCGCGGAATCGAACATCGCCCAAAGAGAGATCGGCTGAGGTTGACCCCGCCCGCGAAATCCGCGAACGTAGCAAACTGTGTGCGATGTGCGCCTGCGATGGAGGAATGCTTGGAAGATTCAGAACGTCCGGCGAACAGTCGGTCTGCGCCACTGTTCTTTTTACTGCTCGGGCTGGCGTTCTCGATTGTGCCGATCGTCAATTCCACGCGCGCATCGGGCACCAACAAAGACTACACTCTCTGGTTCGACATTGGGAATCGCTTGCAGGCGGGCGAACCGCTTTACCAACTCGGCGACGATGGCGAAGTCCGCTACATGTACCCGCCGACGCTGGCCGTGTTGGTCTTTTACCCTTTAAGCCTGTGCGGCCCGGTGGCGTTCGTCGCGATCCTGACCGCGTGCAACTCGATCGCCTGGATCCTCGCAATCTCTCTCTCGATTCGACTCGTTACCGGTCGCTGGTTGGGGCATTCCCGTTATTTGTACGCCGTGCCCAGCCTCGCGGTTGTGCCTTACATCTGGGACACGTACTTGCTCGGTCAAGTGAATCTGTTCTTGCTCGTTCTCGTTCTCGGTTCGTTTCTGGCACTGCGAAACAAGCGTGGCATACTCGCGGGGCTGTTACTCGGGCTGGCGATTGCGATCAAAGTCTTTCCGTTACCCGTGGTCATTTACTTTCTGTTTCGCAAACAATGGCTTGCGGCACTGGCAACCATCGCGTCGTGCGTGTTGTTCCTGGCGGTGGCACCGGGTGCGATTCGCGGATTCGAGCGGAACGGCGACGAGCTACGTCAATGGGTCGCAACCATGGTTGGCGATCAATCGGGCAACACGATGGCTGCGCGTTCGCACATCGGCTTCACGCGGCGCAACCAATCGCTCGTCTCGTTGTCGCACCGTTGGCTGCGGCCCGTCGATGCCGGCGACCGCGATGGCGTTCCGTTCCGCATCAATGTGGCTGACGTAACTCCGCGGACGGCGCAACTCGTCGGTTACGGTTCGTGCCTCGCGTTGGCGTTTTTGTTTCTGTGGGCGGCACGCGGCCGCATGGGCCGCAACCTGGCGGCAGAAGGCATCGAAGCGGGGATGGTTTGCACGCTCGTGGTGCTCGTGTCGCCGTTGTCGTGGACGTACTTTTTCTGCTGGCTACTCCCCGCCTGGACGACGACACTTTACTACGCGATGAACCCGGCACGTTCGCGGAAACGCATCTGGGTCGGAATCGCACTCGCGGGGGTACTGTTCGCGAGCGCATTCACCGAGCAAATCGACCCGCTATTGCAAGCCTATGGCGTGACGGCACTCGGCGCGGTCGTGCTATTCCTCGTGCAAGCCGTAATATTGCGGGATAGCACCCGCGACACCGAACCGAAGAGCACACGATGAAAGCTGCGTTCATTCATGCCGTTGGCAGCCCGGATGCCATCCAGTACGGCGACCTGCCGACGCCCGAACCGAAGGCGGGCGAAGTGCGGGTGAAGATTCACGCCGCCTCGATCAACCCGATCGATGTGTACATCCGTGGCGGGATGGTGCCAGCAAGTCTGCCACGCCCGTTCGTGCCGGGTTGCGATTTCGCGGGCGTCGTCGATGCCCTCGGAAACAGCGTCACAAAGTGGCGAATCGGCGACCGCGTGTGGGGGTCCAATCAAGGATTGAGCGGCCGTCAGGGTACGCTGGCCGAATACGCCACAATGGGCGAACAGTGGCTTTACCCTACACCGGAAGGCGTGACGGATGCACAAGCGGCAGCCACGGCACTCGTCGGCATTACCGCACACATCGGGTTGTTTCACCGAATGCCGTTGAAATCGGGCGAGACGCTATTCGTCAACGGCGGCACTGGCGGCGTCGGCGCGACCGTGATTCAGATGGCGAAAATCATCGGCGCGAAAGTCATCACCACCGTCGGTTCGACGGACAAAGTCGCGATGGCGAAGGCACTCGGTGCGGATACCGTCATTAACTACAAGACCGACGATGTCCCTGCGTCCATCCGGGCCGCCACGCAGGGTAAAGGCGTCGATGTCTGGTTTGAAACGCAACCGCCCACCGACTTCGACCGCACGATCGAGCTGATGGCACAGCGTGGCCGCATTATCGTGATGGCCGGCCGTGCTGCCCGCCCCGCATTCCCGAACGGTGCGTTCTACGTCAAAGGCCTGATGATGATCGGCTTCGCGATGTTCAATTTTTCCGCGGAAGAACAGCAGATTTGCGCGAACGACATCAATCACTGGCTCGCATCGGGCAAACTCCGCACGCCGATCGCGCGCGAAATTCCGCTGATCGAGGCCGCCGCCGCACATCGCTTGCAAGAGGATAACACCCTCGGCAAAGCCGGCACGCTCGCCGGGAAGATCGTCGTCGTCATGTGAACCTCCACCGACTTGGACTTGTCGTTCCCACGGGTAAGTGTATCCTTTCTACCTGACGAGATTGGCCGCCTTAGCTCAGCGGTAGAGCACGGCTTTCGTAAAGCCGGGGTCCAGGGTTCAAATCCCTGAGGTGGCTCTTTTAAACTCCCATCGCGTTTCCACACCACACCGTTGTTCACACAGCGTTGCTCACACAGCGTTGCTCACGCGGCTCGCGTGATTATTTCGCACGCGAGCCGCGTGTGATACGGTGAGGCGTGTCGATGGTTGAAATCCTAACTCGACGCAACTTGCCGCACTGGTACCGCCCCGGCGCATCGTTCTTCGTGACGTATCGACTGGCGGGAACACTCCCCCCAGAGGCGTTGGAAAGGCTCCGTACGGTTCGCGAGAGATTCCAGAAAGAGAACCCAGCCGCTGGCGAAACGCGGCCTCAACAGCGAGTTCGGATTCACAAGCAGTGGTTCGCCGCATACGACGAACTTCTGGATCGGAACAAAGATATCGCGTTCCTGAGCGACCCGCGAGTCGCCGCAATCATTCGCGGAAATCTGCACCATCACAACGGCAGCAAATACCACCTACTCGCATAATGCATTATGCCGAATCACGTCCACTTGGTCTTGCTACCAATCGAGAGCGACGAACCGCACGACGAATCGCGGAGTGAGATCGGCGACCGTGACGATGGGATCAGCCCGCTTTCCAAGTTCATGCATAGCTTGGAAAGTTACACCGCCCATGAAGCGAACAAGTGCCTCGGACGGCAGGGAGCATTCTGGCAGCGAGAGAGTTACGACCACTGGATTCGAGACGACGACGAACTCGAACGCATCGTGCAGTACGTGCAAAACAATCCAGTTAAAGCCGGCCGCGTGTCGCGGCCCGAAGATTGGTACTGGAGTTCGTGCCACGATCGATTCCTAACCATGTATAGCACGCGGCTCGCGTGCTGAATAATGAGCATGCGAGCTGAATGTAGAGCACGCGGCTCGCGTGCTGAATAATGAGCACGCGAGCTGAATGTAGAGCACGCGGCTCGCGTGCTGATTAACAGAACACCCAGCCCGCGAGCCGCGTGCTCTACACGAGTTGAACATGCTGCTAACGATCACTTCGACGCACTCGCCTGCGAACGAACTCGGCTATCTGTTGCACAAACACACGGACCGGTTCCAGTCGTTCGAACTCAGTTTCGGCCAGGCGCACGTCTATTATCCCGAGGTAGGTGCGGATCGCTGTTCGGCTTGCTTGCTGCTCGATGTCGATGCGGTGGGCATGGTTCGCGGTAAGAACCCCGATCAGAATTTCCTGCTCGCACAGTACGTCAACGACCGACCCTACGTGGCCTCGTCGTTCCTCAGTGTGGCGATCGCGCAAGTCTTCGGTTCCGCACTTCAGGGCCGTTGCAAAGACCGCCCCGAGTTGGTCAACACGCCGATCCCGTTAACCGCGAACCTCGATGTGCTCTCCGTGCGCGGCGGCGAACGCCTTCTGCGAGCGATGTTCGAGCCGTTGGGTTACGATGTCGAAGTCGTTCGGTATCCACTCGACGAGCGCTACCCGGACTGGGGCGACAGCCCGTACTTTTCGGTAACGGTTCGCAAGACGACGACGCTGAGCGACCTGCTGACGCACCTCTACGTCCTCGTTCCCGTATTCGATGCCCGCAAGCATTACTACGTTGGCGAAGAAGAAATCCAGAATCTGTTGCGGAAGGGCGAAGGCTGGCTGGCACAACACCCCGAGAAGGAGGAGATCGTTCGCCGTTACCTTCGCTACCAACAGAGCCTGTACCGCTCGGCCATCTACCAGCTTTTGAGAGATGAAGGCGGCGCGATGAAGGATGAAGAGAATGAAGAAAGCACGGATACAGCCGCTGTTGCCGTCACGCCGCGGTTGAACGATCAACGGTTGATGGCGGTCTTGGATGTGCTGAAATCGAGCGGGGCGATGCGGGTGCTCGACCTCGGTTGCGGCGAAGGCAAGTTGCTTCGCCGACTGATGAAAGACAAGCAATTCACGGAAATCGTCGGGCTGGATGTCTCGGTTCGCTGTCTGGAGATCGCCTCGGCTCGCTTGAAATTGGAGCAATTATCCGAAAGCCAAGCGAGCCGGATCAAACTGATTCACGGCTCGTTGATGTACCGCGACAAGCGGCTCGAAGGCTACGATGCCGCGAGCGTCGTCGAGGTGATCGAACACCTCGATCCGCCGCGTCTGAAAGCATTCGAGCGAGTCGTATTCGAGTTCGCCAAACCGCGAACGATCGTGTTGACGACACCGAACGCGGAATACAACGCCGTCTGGGAAATGCTGCCTGCGGGGGAATTCCGGCACGCCGACCACCGCTTCGAGTGGACTCGCCAAGAGTTCCAAACTTGGGCCAACGCGATCGCCACCCGCTTCGGCTACACCGTCCGTTTCCAAGGCATCGGCCCCGAACACGCCGAACATGGCACGCCCACGCAGATGGGGATTTTCGAGTCGATCGTGTGATTGTTACATCGCTCCTTCTTCATTGCGGCTCATCGGCTTTGTGCGAGGCTTTTTTCTATGACCCTCTCCATTCCCAAGCTCTCCCTCGTCGTACTCATCGGCCCCAGCGGCTCGGGGAAGAGTACGTTCGCCCGCAAGCATTTCTTGCCGACGGAGGTGCTGTCGTCGGATGTGTGTCGAGGGTTGGTCAGCGATGACGAAAACAATCAGTCGGTCACGAACGAGGCGTTCGCGCTGTTGCATTCGATCGTGGCACAACGGCTCGCGCTCGGGCGGCTCACCGTTGTCGATGCCACGAACGTGCAAACCGAGGCGCGTGGCCCGCTCGTCGCGCTGGCACGGAAGTATCACTGTCTGCCCGTTGCCATCGTGCTGAATCTGCCCGAAGAGATTTGCCACGAACGCAACCGCCAGCGCGAGGGCCGCACGTTCGGTTCGCACGTGATTCGCAACCAGCGATCCCAACTGCGACGCTCGCTGAAAGGACTCAAGCGAGAGGGTTTTTCGCACGTTTTCCGCCTCGAAACTCCCGACGAAGTCGATGCCGCAACAATCGAACGAGTACCGTTGTGGAACGACCGCACCAGCGAACGCGGCCCTTTCGACATCATCGGCGATGTTCACGGCTGCGCCGACGAACTCGAACAACTGCTGGAAGAACTCGGATACATCGCAACGGGAAAGGATGAACCGGACGTACTTTGGCATCCTGCTTTCACCTACGTTCATCCTGCGGGTCGGAAGGCGGTGTTCGTCGGCGACCTCGTGGATCGTGGGCCGCGGGTACTCGATACGTTGCGGATCGTTCGCAATATGGTTGTGGAAGGTTCGGGTATCTGCGTGCCCGGCAATCACGACATGAAGTTACTGAAAAAATTGAACGGTCGCGATGTGCAGATTACGCACGGCCTCGCCGAAACGCTCGCCGAGATCGACGCACTTCCGGATGCGATTCGACCCGCGTTCGCGAAGTCGCTGGCGACATTCCTCGACGGGTTGATTAGCCACTACGTATTCGACGATGGCAAGTTGGTCGTGGCACATGCGGGCTTGAAAGCCGAGATGCAGGGGCGTGGGTCGGGGCGAGTGCGGGACTTCGCGCTGTACGGCGAGACGACGGGCGAGACCGACGAATTCGGCCTGCCCGTGCGTTACAACTGGGCCGCCGAGTATCGCGGGACGGCAACGGTCGTTTACGGTCACACGCCCGTGCCCGAAGCCGAGTGGCTGAACCGCACGGTGAACGTCGACACCGGTTGCGTATTCGGCGGCAAGCTCACCGCGATGCGTTACCCCGAACGCGAATTCGTCTCCGTTCCAGCGGCCCGAACGTACTGCGAGCCGATGCGGCCATTCCTGCCGGATCCCGTGAGCACGATCGGGCCGACGCTCCAGCAAATCGACGACGACGTGCTCGATGCCGCGGATGTGTTGGGCAAGCGGATCGTCTCGACGCGGTTGCGTGGCAACGTCACGATTCGCGAAGCCCATGCCACGGCGGCGCTCGAAGTCATGAGCCGATTCGCGGCGAATCCGAAGTGGCTGATCTACCTGCCGCCGACGATGTCCCCGTGCGAGACGAGCCAGGAACCGGGGTTGCTCGAACACCCCGCCGAGGCATTCACTTACTTTCGCAACCAGGGTGCCACGCAAGTGATTTGCGAAGAAAAGCACATGGGTTCGCGGGCCGTCGCGATCGTGTGCAAAGACGAACAGGCCGCTCGCGAGCGGTTCGGCGTGCTCGAAGGTGAGATCGGTGTCATCACCACCCGCACCGGTCGACGGTTCTTCAACGATGCCATTCTGGAAGCGCAGTTCCTCGAACGGGTGCGTGCGGCACTGACCGCAGCGGACATCTGGACGACGCTCGATACGACGTGGGTTTGTCTCGATTGCGAACTGCTACCGTGGTCGGCGAAGGCGCAAGAATTGCTGAAAAACCAGTACGCCGCCGTCGGTGCTGCTGGGCGGGCGGCATTACCGAAGGCGGTTGCATCGTTGGCAATTGCCACCGAACGACTGAGTGGCGAAGAGCGTGCCAAAGCCGAACGTGCGATGGCGGAATCGCGAGGCAAGGAAGAGCACATCGATCAGTTCGTGGCTGCATACCGTCAGTATTGCTGGCCGGTGAATTCGCTCGCCGATCTGAAACTCGCGCCGTTCCATTTGCTCGCATCCGAGGGGTGCGTCCATATCGACAAAAACCACATCTGGCACATGGACACGCTGGCAACCGTCTGCCGTGCCGACCCGGAATTGCTGTTGGCGACATCGTACAAACTCGTCGATCCGAACGACGCGGCCAGTGTTGCCGATGGAACTGAATGGTGGACCGAACTTACTGGGCGTGGCGGCGAGGGCATGGTCGTGAAGCCGCTCGATTTTATTCTCCGCGGCAAGCGTGGCCTGGTGCAACCGGCGGTGAAGTGCCGCGGCCGCGAGTATTTGCGGATCATTTACGGCCCGGATTACACCGTCGAAGAAAACCTGTCGCGGTTACGGCATCGCGGACTGAGCCACAAGCGTTCGCTGGCGCTCGGCGAGTTTGCGCTCGGCATCGAAAGCCTCGAACGGTTCGTTCGACGCGAACCGTTGCGGCGCGTTCACGAATGCGTCTTCGGCGTACTCGCACTGGAAAGCGAACCGGTCGATCCGCGGTTGTAACATTCGCATCATCCGCGATGTCGCTTCGTCGTATTCCGCGCGTGCTTCCGTGCGGTGGCTTCGTCTTCGCGTCGAAAATCGCGATGAATTTTCAGCGCGAACAGTCCGCCTAAGACTGCGACAACAGCTAAGATCGTCCAAATCGCGACCGATTGCGTCGTGGTTAAGTTGACGAACCAGCTGGCGACAAACAGACTACGCATCGGAAATCTCCTGTAATTGTGCGACAGCACTCCCACATACTATCCGGTTACCCTCAAAAGCCCACGCACGATCGTGCGTGGGCTTTCCATCGCGTTTGTCTGTATGATGTTGCTAACCGCTGATTGTTCCCTTTTCACAATGAGGCTCCGACATGATCCGTCGCGCAGCACTGTTCCTATTCGCCGCCGTGGCTGTCTCGTTGCAATCGGTCGATACTTCCGCGCAGCCGAAGCCCGGCGTGCCACCCGTGCCGCCGCCGCAGTACCCGACGTTGACGACACCCGCGAGCATCGGTGCAAAGCTCGGCGCGACGACCGAACTGACGCTCATCGGCACGAACTTAACCGATGCCGTTGCGGTGTTGATCGGCGCGGATGGCGTGAAGGCGACGATTGCCGATGGCCAGAAAGATGCGACGAAGCTGAAAATCAAGCTCGAAGTACCCGCGACGCTTTCCGTGGGGATGTACCCGGTGCGAGTGGCGACGAAGTACGGCATCAGCAACTTCCGGCCGATCAATATCGACGACCTGCCGGAGATTGCAGAAAAGGAAGGCAACAGCAAGAAGGACACTGCCCAAGTGGTAGCGGTGCCGTGCGTGGTGACGGGTAATGCGAACCCCGACGCCAGCGATTTTTACAAAGTGAACGTGGCCGCCGGACAACGGTTGGCGGTCGAAGTGCTCGGACGGCGGATCGGTTCGCAACTCGACCCGGTCATCTTGTTACACGATGCCAAAACGGTTCGCGAAATGCCGGGGTTGTTCGCCGACGACACGCCGGGGCTTCAGTCCGATGCCCGCGTCACGCACACGTTCAAAGTGGCCGCCGAAATCCTGATCGAAGTTCGGGACACGACGTATCGCGGCGGTGCGGACTTCAACTATCGCTTGCGTATCGGCGACTTCCCCGGCGCGACGACGGGATACCCGCTCGCCGTCGAACGCGGCAAGTCGGTCGCGATCGGCTTCACGGGGCCGAATGTCGATGGCGCGAAGCCGGTGACGGTAAAGGGTGCGGGGTCAGGTATGTTGGTGTCGCCGAAGCGTGATAGCGGCGTAGCCGGATGGCCGGTGTCGATCGGCGTCAGCGATTTCCCCGAAGGGATAGAAGTCGAGCCGAACAACGAAATCGCCAAGGCGAACAAGCTGCCCGTACCCAGTGGCATCTCGGGCAAATTCGAGACGAAGAGCGATGTCGATTTTTATTCCATCGCGGGAAAGAAAGGGCAGAAGCTCGAAATCGTGGCGAAGGCATTCGAGCACAATTCGCCCGCCGAAGTGTATCTGAAAGTCGTCGATGCGAAGGGGGCCGAACTCGCGAAATCGAACCCGTCACAGGCGAACGCTCGAATCGAGTTCACCCCGGCGGCCGATGGCGAGTTCTTCATCTCGGCGGAACATCTGAACTACCTTTACGGGCCGAACGAGGTGTACCACCTCTCGGTAAAACCGGCGATCGCGGACTTTGCCATCACGCTCGGCCTCGACCGCGTCGATGTCTCCGCGACGGGCGGATCGTTGCCAGTCACGGGTTTGGCGAAGCTCAATGGCTTCAACTTGCCGATCGAACTCGTCGTCGTGTCCGATGCAATCGCGGGAAAATTAACGCTCGTCGCCGCTGCGAACCCGCTGCCGACGGCAGTGCTTTCGATCCCGCTGACGCTGAAACCGGGCGTCAAACCGGGCGCGTATTCGTTTAGCGTGCAAGCCACTGCGAAGGTCGATGGCAAAGACGTCGTTCACCTCGCGACGGTGACGGACATCGTGAAAGCGAGTTTGGGCGCGATCCCGAACCCGTCGCCCGAACTGCTGACGCAACTCGCGGTCGCGGTGGTCGACAAACCGCTGTTCGCATTAACCATCGCGTTCGAGAAACCCGAGGTGCTGAAAGGTGCCGCACTGAAAGGTAAGGTGATTGTGAAGCGTGCGGAAGGCTTCACCGAGGAGATCGTCCTCGTCGCTAACGGCCTGCCGGCGAACGTGACGGCAAAGGTGAAGCCGATTCTGAAGGGGACCAACGAAGTCGAAATCGAAGTGAACCCCGTCGCGGCGGCGGCAGTCGGCCCGGTGACGCTCACCGTTCGCGCGACCGCAAAAGCCTCCGGTCGCGACTTTGCGTACGACAGCAGCGGCGCGACATTCGCGATCACCGAACCGAAGAAAGAAGAGCCGAAGAAGTCCGAGACGAAGAAAAAGTAAGGGGTTGCGATGCGTGAAGCAGCCATACGGGTGACGGTTCGCGACGATGGCATTGCCGTCGTCGCGATCGATCAACCGAATCGGCGTGCGAACGTTCTCACGCTCGATTTGTGGAAGGAACTCGACGCGGCACTCAATTCGATCCCCGTAAATTCAAGCGGTTTATTGCTGACGAGCACGAAGCGAGGAAGTTTCATCGCCGGTGCGGACTTGCGGTTGCTCGAACGCGCGACATTCAACGACCCTGGCGTTCGCGAAGTCATTTCTTACGGATTGCAGGTTCTCGAAAAACTCGAAGCGTTGACGTTCCCGACATGTGCGGTCTTGGATGGGGCCGCCATCGGTGGCGGTTTGGAAGTCGCGCTCGCTTGCGATATTCGCATAGCCAGTTCGGCTGCCACAATGGGCCTGCCCGAAGTCGCGCTCGGCCTGATCCCCGGCTGGGGTGGCACGCAACGGCTCCCGCGAATCATCGGCTGGCCCGCCGCGATCGCGTTACTTCAGTCGGGCACGATCATCACCGCCGAGCGCGCGTTGGAAACCGGCCTACTGAGCGGAGTGTTCGACTCAGAGTTGTTACAAGATGCTGCCATTCGCGCGATGCCACTCGATGGTGGCATGGCGGCGCGAGCGAAGAAACGACAACCGATTCCCGCGAGCGAAATCGGAGTGTTTCACCCGACAAACGCCATCGGCGAAGTCGCATTCGCCGGTGCGAGGTTACCGCTTCATGAAGCGATCCGACTCGAAACCGAAGCATTCTTCCGCCTCGTAGGCAGCGAGGAATCGAAGCAGAAGATTGGCGAGTTTTTCACGAAACCACGATGACCCGTTCGCATCGTCAGGCTGCCGCGCTGTTGCGTGGGCGGGGTTGTTGCATTTGCTCCTGATCCGCCAAGAAGTTATCGAGCATCTCGGCTTGTTGCGAGAGCACCCATTGCACTTGTCGATCGCGTGCCATCGTCTTGGCTTCGAGGCTGGCGATTCGCTCGCTCAGTTCCTTTTGCATGTCACGAATCTGCCGCAACGCGGGCTGCTGGTTGATCTCCAATTGCGTATGAATCGACATCACGACTGCGGCCAACTCGGCGGTTTGGTTCGTCATCAACCGCACGGTTCGCGGCATCACGACGGTGTGTTTCATCAACCGTAACCCGCGACCGAGGCCAGGCGTGGACAGAATCTTCGTTCGGGCCTTTTTCGCGATACTTCGCAGCCGTTGCTTCATGCTGATCCGCACCACAGCGACCGCAACGACGGGTGTGGGCAGCACGACTTGCGTCAAAGTCGGCGGAGCGATGAAGTCCGCGAACCAAGTGGTATCGGTGTTGCGAATGCGGGCCTCGTTGCAGTAAAGCAACGATTCGATAATGTCGCGTCGGCTGCATCCGCGATCGAGTTGGGCGGTGTGCCACTGCAAGCCGACGGCGTCGGCGGGGCGACGCAAAATCAGATCGTACAGCCCGCGAATGAACTCTTCGTTCGTGCGGTGCCAAATGCGATTGAGTTCCACGACCATATCGACACCGGTGCGAAATTGCTTCGAAAGCAGTTCGCGGGCGGCTTCGCGGGCCATCGGCTCGGGCACTTTCGATACTTCCGCAATCAGCGAGATGAGACGTTCCTTCACCGCATTCGGCTCGCTCGAACGACCGGGGCCTTTCGCCTTCCACTGGTCGGCGATGCCGCGATAACACGCGATCGTGTTAGCGACCATCACATCGGTCGAGAAACGTTCCTCGTAGCGTTCGCGGGAACGAAGCCCGAACTGCTCGCGGAGTTCTGTCGAACTCAGTAACTTGCGGAATGCCTCGGCGAACGACTCGGGATCTTGCGATTCCGCGAGGTAACCGTTCTCGCCATCGACGACGATTTCGACCATGCCACCGACGCGGCTGGCGACGACCGGCTTGCCGAACATCATGCCTTCGGTCAGCACGAGACCGAACGATTCGTACCGCGACGGCAGCACGACGATGTCCGAATCGGCGTAATTCTGCATCAACTCGTCGTCGGTGGCTTCCCCGGCGAAGACGATTCGCGAAGCGAGGTCGGGCCTCGTCGCCATCATCGTTTCGTGCGATGACATCGCATTGTCGTTGCCCGACGGATTGTACTTGCCAACGAGCACCAGTTCCGCACTCGGGAACTCGGGAAGTACGCGATACGCCGCCTGGAGCAGCACATCGATTCCCTTGCGGGTTTCGATGCGGCCCACGAACAAAATGCGCGTCTTGCCATCGTTGCCGCGTTGCCGTGGGAACTGATCGCGCACATCGCGTGTGCCAATGTGGACGACATGTTCGGCGGCCTTCGTGGTGCCGAAGTCT
>JAYWCL010000212.1:0-25613 GCA_043780595.1 Limnoglobus sp. | reverse complement strand
TCTCCAATTTCAGCACTTGCGGAATTACGGTTCGTCTGTACAGTAGATTTATCCCAATGGGGTGTTCGGCATGAAACTCCTCGATCAACTCGTCATAGCTTGTCGTACCATGAACTTCGCAATGGCCACCGAAACGTGCTACTTGCGTTGGGTGGAAGACTATCTGCGGTATCACCGGGATCTCGCCGGGATATGGATCCACCCGAAAAACTTGCGAGAACAGGCGGTGCAGCTGTACTTGTCTTACCTCGCAGTGAATCGGCGGCTGTCGGCGAGTTCGCTGGATCGGCTGTGATATTTTGTGCGCACCCACACGAAATGCGATAGTCAAAAAATCGGAGGCGATTCGACGTAAGTCGGAATTCGCGACGTGCACGGAGTGACCCAAAAGTGTCTCCAAATGACATAGAAATGTCGCGTCCGGTCGATTTTGTGTCGTGCTCGGTCGATTTTCGGTCGGGTTTGGTCGATTTTTGGTCGGTACTTTCGGCGCGTGCCAGACGAACGACCATCGACGTAAAACAGGACGGAAATTCTGGATACGGCAAAAACGACCGAAACAGATCAGCGATTTGCGATCAAGAAAGGGCGTTTTGAGACCGAATAAACCGAAAAAACACGGTTTTGAAGCCTTCGCAATTGTGACTTACGTCGATTGGAACCGTGCCCGAATCGGAGTAGAATGCCTGCCTACCAACCAAGGCGACTCCATGATTGCGACTTTCGACCGATCGGGGATTGCCTTCCAATACCCCTCGAACTGGACGCTCGACGTGCAAGAGGACGACGACGGCTGGACCGCCACCGTCGAAAGTGCGGACACCGCGTTCGTCATCGTCGGGTTGCGCCCCGGTGCGGAATCGCCTGCGGCTGTGGTCGAGGAAGTGCTTGCGGCCTTTCGCGAAGAATACAAGGAAATCGACGTGGTGGACGCCATCGAATCGCTGGCCGGCGAGCCAGCGCTCGGCCACGACATCGACTTCCTGACGCTCGATACGACCGTGCATTGCCAGACGCGCTGCCTACAAGCCCCGGCAGGCCCGGTGCTCGTGATGTACCAAGTGAGCGAGTACGACCGCGACCGGAACGAAGACGTCTTGCGGGCGATTCTCGCATCGCTCGTCATCGACGACGAGTAAACTTTCCCCGTTCGTTGAGGTGCCCGGATATGTATCGATTCGCACTTTCCACAGTTGCCAGCCTTCTCGTCGTCGGCGTGCTCTTCGCCGAAGACAAAGGGGCCGACGCGACGAAGGACAAGCTGCAAACGGCGAAGGCCGAGTTCCGAACCGCCATCGCGAAAGCGAAAGACAAACTGGATGCGGGGTTCGATGCCGAGGAGAAAGTCCTTCTCGAAAATGCCCGGTTGAAGGCCGACGAACGCATTAAGCGAGTGGAGCAATTGAAGGAGGAGAAGTCGCTGTTCGGCAAGGATGGCACCCTGCCGAAGTCGACCGAAATGCGCATGCTCGTCGCCGAGTATCGGACCGTTGCGACTGCCCTCAAAGCGACTTGCGAGAAGTCATTCGATGCGGCGGCCGACGAATATCTGAAGAAAAAAGACCTCGCCGGTGCGAAAGCAGTCGTGGCCGAGAAAGCGACATTTTTCGACGAATTCCACCTGCCGGGAACGCTACCGTCCGTCCGCGAGTTCTGGGTTTACGCCACGGAAAAGAAAGACGACGACCTGTGGTTCCACATGCAGAAGAAAGGCGAGTGGGTCGAGCATAGCGGCGATAACGGCGGGATGTACAACAACTTCAAGGAATTGAAACGGACCGTCGATTACATCGAACTGTACGATGCGAAACGAGAGTGCGGAGCACGCCTCTACAACGACCACGTCGATATGAAACTGAAGAACACGGGCTGGGTGTTTCTATCGAAGGGAATCTGGAAGAAGAAGGAAAAGTAAACCGTATCGGTTCGCGTGCGATGTCGGAGATCACCCGAACAGCCCGATTATGGGGTCGCCGGTGGCAATGGAGTAGGGGCGGTTGGTGCCGTCGTGGAAGTGGCCGGTGGAGTCGATGCCGAGTGCGTGGAACATTGTTGCGGCGAGGTCGCCGGGCGTGACAGGGTTCTCGCCGGGATAGGCCGCGATGCGGTCCGAAGAACCGTAGATCGTTCCGGGCCGAATGCCTGCTCCCGCGAGCATCACCGAGTAACAGCCGCCCCAGTGCTTCCGCCCCGGCGAGCTGCCGAGGAAGTTCTTTTCGATCGCCACACGCGGCGCGCGTCCGAATTCGCCCATCACGACAACCAGCGTCGTTTCGAGTAATCCACGCACCCGCAAGTCTTCGAGTAACGCGGACACACTGCCATCGAATCGCGGCAACAGGTGCGTCCGCATCGCGTCGAAAATATCGTTGTGCGTGTCCCAGCCGTATTGATCGGTGTCGGTCGGGTGGTCGTCTTGCCCGCGAATGCAATGGTTGAAAAACACCGTCACCCACGGCACCCCCGCTTCGACGAGCCGACGCGCGAGTAAGCACGCCTGCCCCGAACGATGTCGCCCATACCGTTCGCGGAGTTTCGCGGGTTCGCGGTCCAAGTCGAACGCATTGCGGGCCACGGGAGAAAGCAGAAAGTCGTACGCTTGACGTGCCAGTGTCAGTTGGTCACTCGGCAACGGCAGCGCGTGGCGTTCGAGTTCGCCGACCAGCTTTCGCCGTGCGGTGGCACGTTCGAGCGAAACATTTTCCGGGAATGCAAACCCTTCGACTAACGCATCGGTTTCCGTGACGTTGCCCACGGTGTACGGGTCGTAGCCGCGGCCGAGAAACCCGCCGTACTGCCCCGGCGACACTTCCAACGGCGCGAGCAGTGGGCCGTTCACGTGAACGGCCGTTTGCGGAAAACGATCCGTCGGGCGAACCCGTTTGAGGATCGCCCCGAGCGCCGGGAAGTCCGTCGGCTTCGGCGGCGGGTTCGACGACTTTTGCGGATGACGCTGACCCGTGAGTGCCAAGTAACACGCCGAGCCATGATCGAGATCGTCGTGCGTGACGCTACGAACGATGCTGAATTGGTCGGCGATTTTCGCGAGTTGCGGCAGGTGTTCGCAAAACCGCACGCCGGGGATTGCCGTCGGGATGCTCCCGAACGCACCGCGAATTTCGACCGGCGCATCGGGTTTCGGATCCCAGGTATCGAGTTGGCTTTGCCCGCCACTCGTGAAGACGACGAGTACCGACTTCGCCCGCCCGAAACCCGGCCGGCGCGAATCCGCACGCAACCGAGGCAGCGTAGCCGCCAACAGCGATGGCACCCCGACGCGCAACCAGTCGCGGCGCGTGGGCACGATCGACGATCCGAGTTCGGCAAGAAATGGAGGCATGTTAGAAAGTGTAACGCGCCGCACACGGGATGGGAATCACCACTTCGGTGGCGCGACTGCAAATAGCCCTTGCGTGCGTTGGCCCGAGTGGCTGACGTCCATCACGCGGCCGGTTTCGTCGAGTGCCATGTGGAAGCGATCTTTCCCCTGAATTCGGTGGAGCGTCAGGTGATACTCGCCCGCCATGATCGCCATGTGGCCGAGCTTTTCGGGTTTCTGCGGTGGGCGGATGCGACCCCACGAACCGTCGCCGAGGTACAGTACGCCGTTGTCGTGGGCGAGTCCGTTAATGAGGGGCTTCGTCCGCTTGAAGGTGTGGTCGTGGTGTTCGAGCACGACCGGCACGCGGTACTTCTCGAACAGCGGCACCCAATACTTGCGGTTCTCGTCGCCGGTGCCCGATTTGCTGAGAAGCGTTGCGCCCATCGTCCGATACGACGGGTAAGCGGGCACGTGGTTGACCGCGAACACGTTCGGGTGATCGGCCCTTGCTTTCAAGGTGGTTTCGAGCCAGTCGGCTTGTTCGCCACCGATCGGCGAGGTGTGCCCCGTGTCGAGCATGACGAGGCTAAGGTAATCGCCGAAGTCCAAGGTCGCGAAGCCCGTGTCCTTATAAAGGCCGTCGAACATCGCATAAAAGAACGGCGCTTTGTCGCGTTTCTGATTGTAACCGCCCGCTACTTCGTGATTGCCGATACCCGCGATCAGCGGAATGAGCCGCCCGCCACGACCGATCATGTGCCGGCTGTAATTCCGGATGAACGCCAAGCTGACATCGACCGATCTTCCGTTGTCGTAACCGAGGTCGCCGCCGATGACCGCGAACATCGGGTCTTGCGCGGCCGCCTGAATGTTGTTGGCGATCGCGTGCGAATTGATGCCGCAATCCCCACCCGTGACGAAGTGAATCGGGTTCGTCGCCTTCGCGGGCATGGTGCGAAACTTGTACGTCGGCGACGATTTGCCGATGCGAAATTCGTAGTCCGCGCCCGGCGTCAGATCCGTCAGTTCGGCCCGAAACACTTTGAGGTCGGTCATCGGGTACGGCTTCATCGTCGGCTTCTCGGAAAGCCATTCGTCGTCTGACGGCTCACCGTAGATGATCGTGGTATCGGCAGTTTCGCCGACCGCGCCGATCCATTGGACGGTCATCGTCGTAGTCGGATCGCGCTGCCACGTCAGGAACAGCGTGTTCGGTTGGAAGGCGAAATCTTCGGATGGCCTCGGCGCGATCAGTTTGGGGTCGGCGGCCGAAACGAGGTTGGCGGCCAGGCCCGCGAAAGCGGAGCCAAGAAACGCACGGCGGTCTGCGGAAGAAAACATGGGTGCCTGTCGAAGAGAGAATCAATGGGAGTGATAGCGGTATAGATACAGTATCGACAATCGACGCGAACGAAACGCGAATAAACGATGAAAGTTGGGGAAAGGACGCTCATAGGCCGGTGATTTTCTACTTCTTTCGGCTCGGAGTTGCGTCGGTTTTGACGTTCGGAATCGACGTAAGTCACAATTGCGGAGGCTCCAAAACCCGGTTTTTGGGTGTTTTTTCGTCTCAAAATGCCACTTTTCGATCGCAAATCGCTGATCTGTTTCGAGGTATTTTGCCGTAAATCGAACTATTATTGTGGGTTACGTCGAGGATCAATCGCTTGGCACTCAGCGAAAGTACCGACCAAAAATCGACCGAAAGCGACCGAAAATCGACCGAATGCGCCTTTTCTATGTCATTTGCGCGCACTTCTATGTCATTTCGCGACAATTCTATGTCACTCCGTGCACGACACGAATTCCGACTTACGTCAAATCATCTAAAACTTTTTGACTTTGCGAATTCGTGTGGGTGAGTGTCGAAAATGAGTCGATCGCGAAAAGGTAAGCGAAGTCGAAGTTCGTCGTCGGTCAGCGATATTATCGATAATGCGATCGCGTGCATTTTCGCGGGTTCCCCTCGCTGGCGCGTCGGGCTAACAAACCCGTTCGGACAACAATGCAGTCCCGTTAGCCCGACGCGCCAGCGAGGGATTGTAACAAACCTCTATTGGTTCCGTATATATTCTGCGATTGTCTGCATCGATTCTTCGTGATCGACGTACACGTCCCAGCCACGTTCAGTCCACCATTTTTTCCTTCGGGGATCGGTCGGCTTCAGATTACGAGTACACCACGCTTTGAACTGCTCGCGGGGTATATTGATAACTGTTTCTGCCGTAAGCAGTACGTGTACGTGATTGCTGCGGCAATTCACGGCATGCAATTCCCAGCCGCGAATGCGGCAGTGAGCGACGAGAATTCGGTCGACGATCTGACGTTGGGTGAGATCGAGTACAACGGCATCTTCTGCCATCATCAACGTCGCTTCACGCATCTGCAGTGTATCGGGTTCGCAGAGTCCAACAGAGGGATTGAACCATCCGCGGTCGTCGCCGGGAAGCCAAGTGCCATAAGTCGTCCATGTTGTAAAGATGGCGAACGACATGGACGACTCACCTTCGACGAACAAAATCGTTAGAGTGTTTCTGTTATATTGCAATTGCGTTTGCGATCGCGTGCATTTCGTGGGTTTCCCTCGCTGGCGCGTCGGGCTAACAAATCGACTTCAGTTGCTCAATCGTACTCCGAGGCGTTCTCGCAGGGCGTTGCGGACTTTGTCGCTGACGGAAATCCCGCCGATGTCCAGTTCGCATAATCTCGACAGATACGGCGACTCCGCGAGGGGCAGAAGTGCGTCGCCGCCGAGTAGGCGGTTATTCGACAAATCGAGCCAGTTGAGCCGGGCGAGTCGCGGCGACGCGGCGATCATCCGGGCGGTATCGGCACGCAGTGCGCAACTTGCGATGCCCAGACCCGAGAGTCGCCACGAGGCTTCGTTGAGGATTGCTTCGACGCTACGATCCGCGATGCCGGTGTTCGCGAGCGTCAGGATACGCAGCTTCGCGAAGCACGCCGATTCGACGAGACTGCGAACGCCGAGATGGGTGATCGCTTCGCCTTCGGTCTCATCGAGATCGAGGTTGTTGTGCGAGAGGTGCAACGTGTTCAGATGGCGAAATCGCCCTGACTGCGCGAGCACTTGCAACGAAACATCGTCGAGGTAGTTTCGCGACAAAGACAACCATGTCAGGCCGTCTGCCCACGGAGCTTCGCACAACATGCGAACGCCTTCGGTTCGCAGGTAATTATCGTCGAGATCGAGCAACCGCAGCGACGGCGGCCCATGCACTAAGCAGAGCGGTTCCAGCGTCGAAGCGGGGATCGTGCCGCCGTGAGCGCGCAGTTCGGTGGCTTGCGTCCAGAACCGCGAATTCGCGACGGTCACCATATTCGCACGTGCCGAACCGCAGCGGTTCATTTCGAGTTGCTTCAGGTTTTCGCACGCCTTTGAACCGAGTACGCGCTCAAGCGAAATCCCCGCGAGTGGGGTTCCCGACACATCGAGCCGTTCGAGTCGGATCGCCGGATCGGCCCGTACGAACGCTCGCCACGCATCGGGGGCAATCGGGTTATCGGAGACATCCAACTGCTTGAGCTTCGCGAACGCGGCGAGAAAGTACCCGAGGCCATCGCCGGTCAGCCGACAATCGTACGCCGTCAGCGATTCGAGCGAACGCCCCGCAAAGAGTTCGAGGAACTCGGTCTCATTGATCGTGTCCCCTTGGGTGTTGCCGATGCGGCCTCCGAAGGCGAGGTGCGTCAATTGGTCTCGAATGGGGGAACTCCAGAACAGATCGGCGATGTTGGAAAAGCCGTCAAGCAGCAAAAAATCCAATGATTTTAGCCGAGGCCAACCACTTTGAAATGTGTTGCGAAAATTGTCGATATGGCTCGCCCACCCAGAACAGTCAGCATGGGTGAGACGGTTCGACCAACTGTAATCGGTTGCTTCTCGTAAATCGTCTTCGTGGAATGTGCCAATCTCAGTCGTGTGTTCATGCAAAAACGCTTCGGATACGCCGTACGGATCGGCGGTCAGACTTTGCACGAAGCCGCGTGCGAATTCCCACTCGGTCATGTAAGGGCGCGAGTCGCCGAGCCAACGATCTTCGTGCTCGTTCAGGAGATCGTGTTCGCGGTCTTCGAGTGCGGCGCGCTGCGGATCGATCGCGTCGATCGTTGCGAGTTCGCACTGGACGCGGATGAACTCCGCACGCGTCGGATCGCCGTTTTCTTCGAGCCAATCGGCGTAAACGAGGCGCGGCAGGTCGTCCGCCGGAGTGTCGTGGATGGCGTGCAAAAACGCATCGTGGGACATAATCAATCGCCGCCGGTGTACAACGCGCGGCCACATGAGGAACAGCAAACGAACGCGCCGCCCTCGAGGTCCGTACGCTGTCCTTCGGTCACTTTCGAGCGACATTGCTGGCAGATGAGACCCTTCAACCCTGCGAGGCCATCGGGGCCGTAACCCTTGACGAGCCGCGTGTATTGCCCGAGCACTTCGGGCGGAATCATCGCGTCTTGCTTCAGAAGCTCCGATTCGCAACGCTGTTGATCTGCAATCATGCGTTCGAGGCGTTCCTTGGCCTCGAGCTGATACTCTTTGAACTCGGCTTGTGCATCCGCCCAGCGTTTTTCGACGTTGGGCAGATCGGCGGTGCGATCTTCGACGTCGGTAATCGTTTCTAAGATCGTGTCTTCGAGGATGTTTTTCTTTGCGGTCGCCTGATCGATTTCGGACTTCGTGGCCTGCATTTCCTTCATCGTCGTCACTTCCATCGCGCGCGTGGCGAGCCGCGACAGTTGCTGTTCGATGGTTTTCAACGAGCCTTCATCGTCTTTTTGTTTTAATTTCAGCTTCTTGATCGTGTCGTAAGCCAGTTTGTGGGCTTGTTCCTCGTTCGCGAGGTGCGTTTGACGGGCTTTGAGAATGCGGGGGCCGCGGTCGATTTCGTCTTTGAGGTCGCGGAGGTGTCGCCGGAGTCGGTGGCACTCGCGGAAGACGGTGGAAATCGATGCGGACATGTCGCAGTTCTCCGAGTGTGTGCCTATCAGCATATCGGTTATCGCCCGAAGTTTCTCTGCGAAGAAAGTGAGCCGGACGCGCCTCCTGCGTCCGGCTCGCTCCCATCCTTACTTATCCGTCGCGCGCACGACCTCGAAGTGCAGTTTCTTCGGCTTTGCGGCTTCGCGGATCTTGGCGTCGGCGTCTTCGACCTTCTTGGTCAATGGCGCGAGGTCTTCCATCAGCTTCGCATCTGCGCCCTTGGCGTGTGCCCTCTGCGAAAGTCCGCGCCAAGTACCGACGAGTCCTTCTTTGTCCGCAACGGCTTTGAGCACGTCCCGCATCTGCGCGACGATCGGATTGACGCCTTTCGACGCGGCGATCGGCGCGAGCGAGGTCAGGTTGATTCCATCCGCCATCTGTTTCGCGGTAACGCGGCCGCACGTCACGCCGCCGATCTTCAAAAGATAATCGCCCTCCTCCAGTCCTGTAACGGCGAGGGTGTACTGGCTGAGCGCGAGCACATCCGGAGCCAAGACCAACACGGATCGCGCTTCGTCGGGGATCGGGAACGGCTGGCAGCCGTCGAGTCGATCGAAGGCCACGCCGGTCGAATTTCCTTTGATCGCGGTGACTTCGCACCCTTTGACGACGGCTTTATCGCCTGGGGCATCGACGATCGCGCTGCTGACGAATCCATCGGCACCGAGTTCCTTCAGGAGCGCGGCGGCCATCATAAGTTGACCGGGTGCGCCGGGATGGACGGGGTCGCCGAGCAGGTTCACGCCCTTGGCCGGATTCTTCTCCTGTGCGGCCAGGAACGTGCGAAGTGCTTCAACGCCAGCCAACGAATCGTCGGACGCAACTTGCTTCAGATCGGCGAGAGTGGCCTGTAGTTTTTCGCGCGGCTTGTTCTTGCCCCACGGATCGAGACACGCATGGAACTGGTCGGCGAACGGCAGCTTCTCCTTCTCGCTGAATGCCTTCAGGGCCGTTGCGTATTCGTCGAGCCGCTGGTTGCGACCCGCGAGTTTTGTGGAAACTGTGCCATCGTTCACGGGGCTGGCGGTGAGGATCACGGGCCGCGCGTTCAACTTGCGAATCCGCGCGACCATCGTGCCCATGTTTTTGACGAAGTCTGCCGTCTGCGTGCCACCGCTATCGTTCATGCCGAGTTCGACCGAAACGACGGTCGGTTTCCAACCGGCGATGTCGTATTCGAATCGAGCGAGCGTGGAAGGGATCGTGTGCCCGCCTACCCCGGAGTTCCGAAACGCGAACTTCACGTTCGGATAGCGGGCATAGCAAAACGCCTCGAAGTAGTTCGAGTGCAGGTGTTGCGCGGTGATGCTGTCGCCAGCCATCACCCAGATGTCCCCATCTTTCAGTGGGAACGTGGGGTCGGCGGCTAATGATGGCATCGCCACCGCGCCGAGCAGGAACGCGAACGAAAAAGCACGACGCATGGAGAGTCTCCAAGGACAGTGGAAGGAAACGAGGCGATCGGTTCGCCGGACGCGCCAGTTTTGAAGTCGCGCGAGGTGATAAGACCGTAACAGAAACGGGAGCAACAATGCCGCCAAAATGCGATGGAAAGCCGAATATCCGATCTGCACACCGGTCGCGTGTATTTGGACCCGCCGTTCGTACCCACAAACACACCGTGCAGCGGCCGGTCGCCCGCATCATAATAATTCGCGGCATAGCTCACGGGCAACGCCGTGAACGATTATTTCGCTTGAAATTTGTCGTTTCTGTAACAAGTGATCGTGCGAGTAGCCGGAATGAGGCTCTTGTTCGGTTTCCGTGTTTTCCGTGTATTCCGTGGTTCTCTTCAATTCTTAAAACCGAACAGCAGAAAAGACCTAAATAACCACGGAAAACACCGAATTCACGGAAATGAAAACGGTGAACGGAAATCGTTCACGGCGTTGGCTCACGCGGCATTGACGGCTGATGACTGTTAAAGTCTAGATTTTCACATTAAGGTAAAATCTGTATTGTATCGATGTCGAACTGACATCGAGTATAATCATACGTCTCTTTAGATTGGTTTAAGCCTAGATCATCTGTAGAATCAAAGAAATTTGGGAAGGATAACGCCCTGTAATATTGACAAAATCGAACAGTGTCAGCATTGCCGATGACAAGCCTGTGGATTACTTGATTTCCGTGTAGCGGCAGGTTGAATTTCCAACGACCTGGATTGTCGTTTCCAACAATCTCAATTGTTCCAATAGACCATTCGAGAACGAATCCATTCGGACAATCAATATCATCAAGCCACTGCACGAAACGACCGTCAGCATATATTCCTACATAAAACGTTTGATACTGCTTCTTGTTATCAACAACGAATCGCGAGTTTTCTATGTTTCCATTCCTGTCTTTAGATTCTTCGCTGTATTCAGCCAGCCTCCAGCACCCGACGAAATGCTTTGGTATTGGATTTTTTTGAATGACATTTCCCTTGTTTTCTTTACGGGCGCAGCCCGTAACAAAGCATGAGATTACCAGCATGAACATATAGTAACGCATAAAACACTTGTGCGACGGTAGAACTTTGCGGTATATGCACATATTCTTGCTCTATATTGAGTACAATTTTGCTTACGGCAGGCCCGCCCACTTTCGCAAGATCCATTCGAGCGATAGCAGAATCAGGAACAAGCCGAATGCCCACCACGATTGCCGGAGTGGGCGTTCGATGAAATACTCGCGGGTAGCAGACTGCGCCGCGAGCGTTTCGAGGAGTTCTTTCGCATTCTCGATGCCGTAGACTTTGCCGTTACCCGCTTGTGCGAGATCTTCCATTAGTGGTAGGTTCGCGGCGAGGTCCACGAGTTCCTCGTTATCGGGTGGTGCGACCTCGAACGGGCAGCGCAGCGTGAGGGCGCGGCCATCGGGGCCGGGTGGCCCTTGCAGTTGGTCCGCCCACTCGGGCACTTCGAGTTCCACCGCATACCGGCCCGGCGTGAGATCGTTGACCTTGCCCATGAGGTCGCGCGGGCGGCCTTCGGGGTGCGCCAGCGCGATCAACCCCGCCGGCGATTCCTTTCCGCCCGCTTCCTCGGGTAGCCGCACGATCTTGGCGTTCTTCACCGCGTTCGGCGTGAGTTTCTTGACCGCCTCCGCCGTGCGTGCCACGACTTCCACGGCTTGCCCGCCGACGTATACGGGTTCCCGCGTACCGAAGCGGATCGTGCCCGCGGCGTTAATCACTGGCAGCAACCGGTCCGATGCCGCCCACTGCGCCACCTGCCCCCAGAAGCGATGGTGGAAGTAGTCGCCGGTTTTGTACCGCCAGCGCCACGTCGAATCGATGCCGACGTAAAGCACGCGACCGAAGCCGTAACTTTGGCGTGCGATTGCGGCACGATCTTTCGCCGCCCCGCCAGGGATCGCCGCGAGTGCCTCCGCACCATCTTTGAGTTCGCCGATCGCGGCCCAGTAATGCTGTGGGAAACGCTCCCAAGCCAGGCGATTCTCCGCGCCGCTGTCGCCCATCGAAAGGAACCAACTCCGTTCGCCTTCGGGCGTGATGTTGAGCGGGAAGCCTTCCTCGCTGTCGAACGGCTTCGGGTTGCGGATCGGCAGGAGTTTGCGAAACGGCTCGTTATCGCCATCGGCGTACGCCATCGGCATCGCCCGCTTCCCCGCGATGAACACCAGCGTGCCACCCGATTCGGCCACGTACTTTTCAATCGCTTCGCGCTGGGCGGGCGTCATCTGCCCCGCTTCGACATCGCCGAGGATGATGCAGTCGTACGCGGAGAGCACTTCGAGATCGTCGGGGAGTTGCTTCGCGGGTGTGCCCATTTTGCGGAGTTCCTCGTCGTTGATTCGACCGAGCCGTGGCTGGCGGAATACGATGCTGCGAATGTCCATGTTCGGATCGCGGCCGAGGCAGGTGTGCAAGTAGTGAAACTCCCAGCGCGATTCGCCGTCGATCAGCAAAACCTTCGCGCGATCCTTAACGACGTTCACCCGGACCGTGCGTCGGTTGTTCTCGGGGAAGCGATCTTTCTCGCCGCCGTCGGCAGTGACGGTCATCAGTTGCGGGCCGGGCGTGTCCATCTTCGTTTTGAACGTCAATGGGTAAATCGTGTCGGTACCGTCGTGGTCGATCGTCTCTTTCTGCGAAGGCTTCTTCGTGCCATCGGACTGTTCGGGGAAGTCAATTTTGACTTCGATCTTACCAGCGGGCCACCCGGTGACGCGCACGCCGACCTCAATTGGCACGATGCTTCCCTTAAACACGGTCGATGCTTGCGCCTGTGCGGTAATCAGCGCGATGTCGGCCGGCGGGTCTTTCGGCGCGATGGCAACCGAGTAAATCGGTACGCCGCGCTGGCCGAGTTCGCGGGCACGAACGATCGGCGACTCGCCCCAGTTGTGCCGCCCGTCGGTGAGTAACACGACGCCGAGCAACTTCGGCCCCGTAGCATCGGCACTATCCGCCACCGATTCGGCCGCCTTCGCCAGCGGCAGCTTCAAATCGGTGTACAGCGTCCGCGATTTGTCGCCGCCCACCGGCAACAGCAGGGCTTGCAGTCGCTTCGCGTCGAGCGGCAGGTTGGCGAGATCTTTACCGAAGCCGAGCAATTCCACCGTGTGTTTTTGGCGAAGCCCTTCGAGCAAGCCGAGACCTTCGGGCGTCAGTAGCTTCAGGCAGAGTTGCATTCGCGTCGTGTCGTCGAGAATCTTCATGACCTTGTCGAATCGCTCGCGTTCGGCCTCGCCACCGAGTAGTGCGAAGCGCGGCTTCCCGATCGTCTCGCAGTCTTTCGCCCAGGCTTCGAGTTGGTTATCGGTAGCCAGTTCGGGTACGAGTTGCAGCACTTTCGCGATGCGGAGTTTTTCCTGTGCCGGTCGATTCGGGTCGGTCACTTTCATGCTGTCCGAACGATCGATCGCGATCATCACCCGCCCCGGCACTTCCTCGGTGATCGACCGCGCGAGTATCGGCTCGAACGCGAGCATCGCAAAAATGGAAGCGAAGATTGCAAGTCGCAGGCCGAGTAAAGCGAACGCGAACCGCCGGGAAATGAGCTTCAGTTCGTAGCGGTACAACCAAATCAGCAACGCGAACCCGAAGCCGAGCGACAGCAGCGTGAACGCGACTCGCAGACCGGTCGACGACCCCGGAAACGGCAACGCGAGCCGCAAGAGCGCATCGGTAAACGGCAAGCGAATCGGCGTCATCGCACGGACCTCGGAACCACACTCAATTGCTCTGAGTATATCTCCACCGCACGTCGTTCGCGTCGGGATTTTTCGATCGACTGAAATGGCGGGTCGATTTGCTAGAATAGTTACGGTCATAGCGAAAGCGGGATGTTCTTTATGCGACAGAATTGCCCGAAGTGCGAACGACCGCTCTCGATTACGAGCGATGCTCGCTTCTGCATGTATTGCGGTCAACGGATCGACAGCAGTTCCCCCCCATCATCGGACCCCAACGAGACCGCCGATTTTCTACACGTCGTCCCTTCGTTTGCAATCGGGATTGAACCGCCTGCGGCGTTGCCGGAGATCGACCGCGTCGGCAACTATCGCCTGATTCGCCCGCTCGGTTCGGGTGGGATGGGTAGCGTTTACGAAGCCGAATCGGAAGATAGCGGCGAGCGGGTGGCAGTGAAGTTGCTAAATTCCTCGCTGTCGTCGAACCCGCGCTCGGTCGAGCGGTTTAAGCAGGAAGGGCGTCTCGCGAGCCAAATCAGCCACCCGCGTTGCGTGTTCGTGTACGGTGCCGACGCCGATGCCGGCCGTCCGTTCATCGTCATGGAACTGATGCCGGGCAGTACGCTGAAAGATCTCGTCGACCGCGTCGGGCCGTTGAAAGCCGAAGAGGCGCTCATGCGAATCCTCGATGTCATCGACGGCTTGATCGAAGCGCATCGCCTCGGCGTGTTGCACCGCGATGTGAAACCGTCGAACTGCTTTCTGACCGCCGACGACCGCGTCAAGATTGGCGACTTCGGCTTGTCGAAATCGCTCGATCATTCGGATGCCGACAAACAACTCACGCACTCCGGCGCGTTCCTCGGCACGGTGCTGTTCGCGTCGCCCGAACAGATTCGCGGGCAAGAAGTCGGCTACGATTCGGACGTCTACTCCGTTTGCGCGACGCTGTATTATCTGCTCGTGGGCAAGGCCCCGTATCAGCACGAAAGCATCACGGCGGCGCTCGCACGGGCGATCTCCGAACCCGCACCGACGATCCGCGACAAGCAACCCGACGTCTCGCGTGCGCTCCAAAGTATCGTTCGCCGCGGCCTCGACCGCGACCGAACCCGACGCTGGAACACGCTCGAAGAACTCCGCAACTCGTTGAAGGAACTCCTGCCATCGGAACAATTGCCGGCGCGAACGCGCTCGATTCTGGCCGCGTACCTCATCGATTGTTTGATCATCCTGATTTTGGTACAAATCCCGATCGAACTGTTCGAGCTGAACCTGTTCGGCTGGCAGAAAACGTCGATCTGGCAGGCACTCGACCCGTTCCTCTGGATTGGCAGCCTCGGTTACTTCGCCATTCTCGAGGGCCTGTTCGGCATGACGGTGGGCAAGTACGCCCTGCGGATTCGCGTGTGTCGCATCGGACGTGGCGGCCCGCCCGGCGTGAAGGTCGCCGCGATACGGGCATTCGTATTTTCGGTGATTTGGCTACTCATCGCGAGCCTTTGCATCGCATTGCTGACGTATAAAAAGTTCGGCCCGGTCCTCGCGCTCATCGTCTTCGTGGCCGGGTTGTGCGCGGTCGTGTACCCGATGTTTCGCCTCCGCGATTTTCGTAGCTGGCACGACGTTTTCAGCGGGTGCCGCATCGTGCAATGCGGGCGTCTCCCGCACCAGGTTCGCTTGCTCAGCCACTATCCGAATCCGCTCGAACTCCCCGCGAAGTTGCCGTTAGGTTTGCCGAGCGAAGTCGGTGGCTTCGTCGTTCGCGGCGAACTTCCCCACCAAGCGCACGGCGAACGATTGTGGCTCGCCGAAGATACCTCGCTATACCGTCGCGTCTTCCTATTGCTGAAGCCGATTGCCGCTGTCGCAAGCCATGTTGCCGAATCGCCCGTGCGGCCGACGCGGCTCCGGTCGGTCGGCTGGGGCGAACATGAATGGAACGGCGAAACCTTCGAGTGGACCGCGTACGTCGTCCCCTCCGGTTCGCCGCTCGTCGACGTGGTGACCGCCGACAAACCGCTATCCTGGCCCGACGCGCGCTTGCTGTTGGAACAAGTCGTCGAAGAACTGATCACCGCTGAGTTAGATGGCACGCTACCGCCACGGCTCGGGATCGATCAGCTTTGGGTCGAAGCCACAGGCCGCATCCATCTGCTCGAATTCCCGATCCCCACGGGCGCAGAGCTACCCGTGAGTGCCACGACGCCGATGGGCCTGATCCGTCAGGTGGCCACGCTCGTTCTCGAAGGAAAGCCGCGCGAGAATGGCGGGCGAATCCTCGCGCCGTTGCCATCGCACGCCTCGCGGACGACGGACAAGTTGTTCGATGCGGAAGCGCCGTTCGCGGATGTTTGCGAAGTCCAAAAAGAGCTTGCCGATAGCCACGCCAGCCCGCCGAAAGTGACGACGAGTATGCGAGTCGTTCACATCGGTTACGTCGGGTTACTCTCCGGTATCGGCGTCTTAATTCTGTTGACGACAATCGTCGGTTACCCGTTCCTAATCGCGCTACGAGAGGTGGGCCTCGCCAATTCTTACAAGACGATGTTAACGGGACTCGGCTCGGCCGAAGTCGTGCAAAAATGGTCGGCCGCATCGCCATACCTCGCCCAGGAACTGTCACCCGAACGGCTCGCGAATTTGAAAGTGCAGTTGCATACTTCGCACGAACATTATCGCGATAATGGCATCCACCGTGCGAAAACACTCGCCGCACCGGAACGCTGGTTGTTGCAATCCTCGATCAACGACGACCCTGAGAATCCCGACGATCCCCACGAAATGCCGATCCACCAAGTTGTGAATCTCACGAAGTTGAGTACGCAACAAATCTTCAGCGACAATCCTTCGGGACGGGCAACGGTGGTCACATTCGCGATGATCGTGGCCGGATTCGTCGCGTTTGCGTTCGCTCTGCGCGGCGGTCTCTCGTACCAACTCTCCGGCATCTCGCTCGTCACCCGCGATGGTCGCCCCGCCGGTCGGTTTCGCTGCTCCGGGCGGGAATGCCTCATCTGGCTGCCGTTCCTGTTCGCGCTCGGCGTGCTACTTTCGATTCAACTTTACCACCCCGAGTGGTTCTTCGGTCGCATCATTTTCTCCGGTATCGCGGTCGGCATACCGATCGCCTACGCGGTCCTCGGCGCACGCTTCCCCGAACGCGGCCCACACGATCGACTCGCAAAAACCTACCCCGTGCCAATGTGATCATTCCTACACCCGCCACTCCCCGGCGAACATCGTGCGCCGCTCGCCGCGGATCGCGAGTTCGCCCAGCAGCAACTCGTACGGCTCATCGTCACGTTTCGGCAATGGCACGATAACCAGGTCGGCGGACTTTCCGGCTTCCAGGCTGCCGCAGACGTTCGCGAAGCCGAGCGATTCCGCGCCGGCTAATGTGGCCATTCGCAAAATCTCCGCACCGCTGACATCGGGGTGACACTGCTTCGCGAATCGCGCTTCGGCGAGTACGTCGAGATCGGGGTTCGATGCGAGGCTATCGGTGCCGAGCGCGATGCGGAACCCGCGATCGAGGTACTGGCGTAACGGGTACGGTGAATGCCCGAATGCGGCGTGCGTTCGCGGGCAGTAGGCAATCGATTGCTGTCGCGAAAGCGAAATCGTGTCGGGAAGATAGTTGCCGTGCGCGAAGATCGCCGCCGGCAGTACGTCGACGATACTAGCGATGCTGTTCGCCAGCGCGTCCGGGTCGGTGATGCCGAGTTGTTGCAAGAAGCGCACGAACGGCCCCGTGCGTCGTTCGATCAGGTCGATTTCGCCGCGCGTTTCCGCGAGGTGCGTCGCCATTGGTAGCGCGAACTTCGCCAATCGCTCGTACGAACTCGCACGCACGCTGTACGGCGCATGCGGACTGACACCGGGCCGACAGTTGGCAGTGGGAACGATCTCTTGCAACCAATCGCGGAAAGCGTCGTGCGCTTGATCGGCGCGCGATTGCGAAAGGCCAATCGCTTCCCAGAACACGACCGCACGCATTGGCGCGTTCGATAGCGTCGCCCAACTCTGGCCGTTCGTTGCGATGTCGCCGACGAGCGTGGTGCCAAACTGCTGACACTCGCGAATGCCATCGCGAATATCGGCTTCGGTCGTGGTGCATTGGCTGCGGTACGCGATGACGCTTCGGAGCCAATCGATGAAATGCTCGCACGATGTCGGTGGCACCAAGCCGCGTGCGCCGCTGAGGTCGAGGTGGATGTGCGCGTTGACGAGGCCGGGTACGATCGCGACGTTGCCGAGGTCTTCATCGGCGGTGCGAATGCCGCGCGGTTCGACCGCGAGTATCGTGCCATTTTGGATCGCGATCGTGCCGTTCGGCAACGGTGGCCCGGATACCGGAAAGAGCCACCGTGCCGTGAGCGTGTGCGGCCTCACGCGAGAAGTGCCTTGACAACTTGCGATTTCTCGACGCCGGTGAGTTTCTGATCGAGACCCTGATAGCGGTAGGTAAAGCGTTCGTTGTCGAGGCCGAGTAGGTGCAACACCGTGGCGTGGAAGTCGTGAACGGGCACGGGATCTTTGACGATGTTGTAGCTGAAGTCGTCGGTTTCGCCGTATGTCAGGCCACCCTTAATGCCACCGCCCGCCGCCCACATACTGAAGCAGCGCGGGTGGTGGTCGCGGCCGTAATTCGTTTTCGTCAGGCCGCCCTGGCTGTAGATCGTTCGCCCGAATTCGCCGCCCCAAATTACCATCGTGCTATCGAGCATCCCGCGTTGTTTCAGGTCTTGAATCAGCGCGTAGCAGGGTTGATCGACGTCGCGACACTGGTCTTTCATGCGACCCGTGAGGTTGCCGTGGTGGTCCCAGTTGTTGTGGTAAACCTGCACGAAGCGGACGCCCTTTTCGACGAGCTTGCGGGCCATGAGTGCGGTGTTCGCGAAGGTGCCGGGCTTCTTCACATCCGGGCCGTACATGTCGAGCGTCTTCGCGGTTTCTTTGTTCAGATCGACGAGGTCCGGCACGCTCGTCTGCATCCGGTAAGCCATCTCGTACTGCTGGATGCGGGTGTGCGTTTCGGGGTCGCCGACTTGCGCGAGCGTCATTTCGTTGAGCTTTTTCAGGCCATCTAGCGTCTTACGGCGAACGTCCGACGACACGCCCGGCGGGTTGTTGATGAACAGGATCGGATCGCCCTTGGCTCGGAACGACACCCCCGCGTGTTCGCCCGGCAAGAAGCCCGATTGCCACAACCGCGCGGAAATCGCCTGCACTTGCTCTTGGTTCGATGGCACCGCCACCATCACCACGAACGTCGGCATATTCTGGTTCAAGGAGCCGAGGCCGTAGCTCATCCACGAACCGAGGCACGGCTTGCCCGTCACTTGGTTGCCCGTCTGCATGAACGTGATCGCGGGTTCGTGATTGATCGCTTCGGTGTGCATCGACCGGATGATGCACATGTCGTCGATCATCTTCGCTTTCCACGGGAACATCTCGGACAGCCACGAGCCGCTCTTGCCGTGTTGGGCGAATTTGAAGATCGAAGGCGCGATCGGGAAGCGTGCCTGCCCCGATGTCATCGTCGTCAGGCGTTGGCCGTTGCGGATCGATTCGGGCAGGTCTTTGTCGTACCAATCTTGCATCTTCGGCTTGGGGTCGAAGAGATCCATCTGTGCGGGGCCGCCGACCATGTGCAAATAGATGATGTTCTTGCACTTCGCGGGAAAGTGCGTCTCGGGGAGCGCGGCATTGAAGCCCGTTGCCGTACCGCTGACTTTCGCAGGGGCCGCCGATGCGCTAACGGTCGCCAGCGCCGCCGCACCGAGGCCGAAGCCCGTCGATGCAAAGAACTGACGCCGCGTTTGGCTCGTGATGTATTCGCGGAACGCCGATTCGTTGGAAAGAGCACGATCGAGAGGGTGCATGGCGGAGACCTCCGGAGAATAATCGTTCGATTCGCGGTGGGTACTGTCATCACCCCACGAACAACCAGTTTATGTAACGATACACCATCAGCACTTGCAATCCAAGACACGCGACGAGCGAAGCGCGGAACAGCAAGCGGCTTCGCAAGCAGTCGGCCATCTCGATGAATGCGGGGAAACAGGCGAGTACGATGCGTTGCATGCTCAGTAGCGAGCCAGTGGAGAGGCCCTGAATCACGGGAAAGAGGATCAAAAACCCGCACAGGAACCCGCGTTTGAACCACGCTCGTACGCCTAACGCCAGGAAGCCGAAGGTACACAGCACTTCGGCACCGAGGTTTTTGCGTTCGAGAATCCACTCCGCAGATTGCACGAACCCCGCCCGCGACGGTGGCACGCGCCCCCAGCCGACGTGCGACAGCGGATGCGCGAAAAACTCGCCGGTGACACTTTGCAGATAGAAGCAAAACAGCAGAACGCCGACGATGTTACCGATGCCAACGAACAACACTTTCCAGGGCGATTTTCGCTCCGCTCGCGGTAGTTGAAACCACTCGAGAAACAGGCCCAGGCCCACCGCCAGCGTCGTCAACCGAGCGGTACCCGCCAAGGCTAACGCCAAGGCCGTGAGCAGGATGCGATCACGCCGCCACGCCCACAGTGCCAGGTTGCAAAAGCAGAACGCGAACGCTTCGTGGTACGGTGCCGAGAAAAACAGGCCGAACGGGAATGCCACGACTAACCAACACGCCCGGCGAGTCAGTTCCCCATCCTGGGTCACGTCGAACACCCACTTGCCGAAAAATCCGAGACCGATGACGAAGACGATGTTCGGCAGGATCAGCCCCACCCAGTACGGGTCGATGCCGATGCGCTCGGCACCCGCCATGCACGTCGGCAGCAGTGGCATGAAGGCGGCCGTACACTTTCCATTCGGCTCGTATCGATAGCCGATGCGCAGAATCTCGGCATACCAGTTGGCATCGAATCGGTACCACGGCTCGACGATCGGGCGCGATCCGCGCGCCAGCAATTCGGCCTGGGCATCGTTGGGGTACGAAGCCTCCATACTGGGCTGTTCCGGCGTGCCCATGTCTGATGTCCGCGACCACCCGGCGAGCAGCCCCAACGCCAACACGATCGCGCGACTGATCGCACCCAATAACAGCAACCACCGCCAACTCGGTACACTCGTCAAAATTCCGCCTCGTTTGAAGTGACTGCGGCACGAACCGCTCGTGGTACGGCCATTACAGTCTATGGGCGAAAATGGCTCGCGTGGCTTCTGTAGCTTTTCCATCTCGCCACGGCGGTGTTTCTTTCGCCGTAATTCCGCCTGTAGCGATTAGGAAAACTGTAGCTGGACGGTACGGCGTACCGATAACAGAGGACGAAGCGTGAGTTTGTTCGTCTGCGGCGCAGTCGAGGGGACGGCCGATGCGTGGTGTAACCTGGTTCGCAATCGCAACTGTGTGGGTGAGCGCGGCCGGATGCGCGAACCCCGATGGACCGCACCGCATGGGGCCACAGATCACGCTTCCCGTGCCCGGTTCCGTACCCGTGGAACTCGCGAAAGTGACGTTGCCACCGTATGTCATCGAGCCACCGGACTTGCTCGTCATCGAAGTGGTGACGATCATCGAAGACCCCGACGCGACGGCAGATAAAGACGATGCAAAGAAAGACAAGAAGACCAAGGAACTAAAGGCGTTCAGCCTGCCCGTGCAGCCGGTGTCGGGGCAGTTCTCGGTGCGGCCCGATGGCACCGTGTTCCTCGGCATCTGGGGGTCGGTGCCCGTCGCGGGTTTGACGCTCTTACAAGCGGCCGAAGCGGTGCGCGATCAGATTTCGCGACAAGAAGACCCGACGAAACCGGGTACGGGTGGCTTTAAGAAAGATTCGGTCAAAGTGATCCTCGACGTGTTACAGTACAACAGCAAGCGGTACTATGTCGTTACCGATGGCGGTGGCAACGGCGAACAAGTGACTGCGTTCCCCGTGACGGGTAGCGAAACGGTGTTCGATGCGATTGCGAACATCGGTGGCCTGCCGGTAGTGGCGTCGAAGCGACAAATCTGGGTCGCACGCCGCACGCCACACGCGGGCCAACCGGAGCAGATTCTGCCAGTCGACTGGGTCGGGATCACGCAGCACGGGGTGACGGCCACGAACTGGCAGATCATGCCCGGCGATCGCGTGTACGTGAAGGCCCAGCGACTGATCCGAATCGACACGGCACTGTCGCGGATCATCACGCCGATCGAACGACTGTTCGGGGTGACATTGCTCGGTGCCAGTACGGTGAACCAGATAGCGGGCCGCGGACTGAGTACGAATTCACGCTAAAGAGTAACCATGCGAAACTCGCTCGTATTACCCGTGCTTCTGCTGGCCGCCTTACCGGTAGCGGCGCAGTACCCGTACTCGCAAAACCCGGCGCAACCGCAACAGAACTTTTTGCCGAACTACTACAACCGCCAGACGCAACCGCTCAGCCCGTACTTGAACTTGTCGCGCGGTGGCGACCCTGCCGTGAACTACTACTACGGCGTCCGGCCCGGCTTGCCGAGTGGCGGGGCGAACAACTTCGGCAACGCGCGGAACGGGCCAATGATCGGGCCGAGCGGCAACGGCTTCCTGCCCCAAGCGGCAGTGGCCGACGACCCGAACGCCCCGCCGTTCGAGGCCGGTGGCCAACCCGTGACACTACGTTCCGCAGGGCATCCCGTGGTGTACGGCAACTATTTCGGCAATCACGGTAGTTACCAAAGCGTCTACGCGACGAACATCAATCGCGGGATCACCAACGGCACGCAACGTGGTGCGACCGGACTCGGAACGATCCCCGCACGCGGTGGCGCAGCTGCCCCACGACGATAGTAAACCCGAACGGATTCCGACGGCTCCGAAGGACCGGACCAGTGGCCAAACAACGACCGAACCGACGCCGCGCGACTCTCCTGCTCCTGAGCGGGTTCGGCATCACTGCCGCCCTGTTCGGGGGGCCGGCACGCGACGGATTTGCCCAAAGCGTGCGGTTGTTACCCGCGAAGCCGCTCGACCCTACCGAGCCGACTGCGCGGGCGGCACCGACGCAGTCGTTCGACCCGTTCGCGAAGTTCGAGCCGACGGCACCGACCGCGCCCGCCGCCAATCCGTACGCTTTCCGCACAACGCCCCCGGCAACCGCACCGCAACCAATTTCCACCGCCGGCCAACCGCCAGCCGCGAACCCGGCGAGCGTTCGCGGGGGGTGGACGGGCGTGACGGGCTGGGTGAACGATCGTGCGAAAGCGGTGAAATCCGCCGTGGTTGGGCCATCGCAACCGACGCCACAAGCGCGCGTCGGTCAGAATCCGCCACCCGCCCAACAGCAACAACAACCCGCGAACACCGGAAATCCACCGTTCCGCGGCACGACGGCGACCGGCGCGACCGCGTATGCAGGCCGCCCCGCATACCGCTGGTACGGCTGGGGCACGACCACGCCGGGCGCGAACCCGCTGGCACCCGCGAACGAATATCCTGCGACGTCGGCAAACTGGTACGCCATGAGCGGCGCAACACCGGGTGCGTTCCCGATACCGGTGTCGTACCCGTTCCGCACGCCGCCCGGCAACGAAGCCCCCGCTTACGCCAGCACGGCCGCACCACTCGCCCCCGCACCGACATTCACCGCCGTCGCTCCGCGCCCGACGATGCCGAGGTCGATCGCCGAGACGCCGCAATATCGCTACACGGTGCCCGCCATCAACGGTGCCGCGCCGCCATACCCAACCAACACGGGGCCAACCGTCCCCGCCGTCCCGCCCGAATGGCGTGGCCACGTCGGGCCGCTATCGTCGAATTCCGAAGTGCCGCAAGGCATGACCGATCCCGCTTGGCAACCCGCATCGGCAACGACACCCGCGCCAAACGCGAAGCCCACGCCGATCCTGATTCGCGGCCAGCAGCCGAGCGACGACGAAACGCCCCCCTCCGAAACCGCGATCCGCCAAGCCTGCGACGGCCTCGTATCGCAAGTCCACATCACCCGCGAAACCACCGGCTACGTCGTTCGCTTTCACACCACGACGCGCGCCCTCGCCGAGATCGCCGTCCGTGCCGTGTCGAACATCCCCGAATTGAAATCGGTCGCCGTCACTTTCAAGGTTAGCGTGACAGGCGAGTGATGGGGGAAATGCGGAGTGCGAGCGCCCACCAACCGCGCGCCGAGGGGCAGAGCCGCCCGCAGCCGCCACGCTACTCCTTGAACTCCCCCTTGTCGTAGCGCTCCCAGAACTCCGCCGCCGGCCAGACTTGGGTACTCAGGCTACCGATACCGATGGTTTTGAGGCTCTTCATGTTGCGGAGAATATCCAGACCCTGGGTGATGTTCTTGGGGGTCAGGCAGATGTCTTCCAGTTCCATCCCTTGCAGAGGCTTCAGGTCGGTGACGTTGCGACCGGTAATAAGAAGCTTCTTCAGCGGCATGCCCTTGAGCAGTTCCAGGTCGCGGACCTGGGTACCATCAAGGTCCAGATAGGTGAGTGGCATGCCCTTGAGCGGCTCCAGGTCGCGGACCTGGGTGGCACCAAGGCTCAGCGAGGTGAGCGGCATGCCCTTGAGCGACTCCAAATCCCGCACTTGAGTGCAATGCCGAAGGACCAGGTTCTCGAGCGGCATGCCCTCGAGCGACTTCAGGTTCTCGACCCCTCGGCATCCATAAAGGTTCAGCGAGGTGAGCGGCATGCCCTTGAGTGGTTCCAGGTTCCGCACCTGGGGGTAGTTTGGAAGGTTCAGCCCGGTGAGCGGCATGCCCTTGAGCGGCTCCAGATCCTCAAGCCCGGCGCAGCCCAAAAGGGTCAGTCTTGTCAGGCCCGCCAGAGCCCGCACCGGCGAGAGGTCCGTCAGGGCGTCTTGACCTTTGACGGGGGTGAACGTCAGCTCCGCCACCACGCCGTCCTTGATCTGTTGCGTCGCCTCACCTTCAAGCCCGGGGTTGCGTTCTTTCAACTTGGCGACCACCGCGGCCACCTGCTGCGGGGCGGTCAGCGTGGGAACCAGTGTGAGCCACTCCTTGAACTCCGCTTGCTTGGCCTCGGCGTCCTTCCAGAACTGGGCCACGGGCTTGCCGTTGATGTGGGTCAGCGTCTTGAGCGCTTGCAACACGGCGGCATCGCGGGCGGCCTGGTTGTCGTAACCCAACGTGCTGCGGCCCGTGAGCGTCCGCAGTCCGGGGAGCGCCCGCAGGGGCGTCAGATCCTGCACGAGAGGCGACGGCACTTCCAGGCTCGTCAACACGCCCCCCTCGATCTTGTGCTTGACCTCGCCCTCGAAGGCGGGGTTCCGGTCGCGGAGCCACGCGGCCACCATGATCGCCTGCCGGTCGGCAGCCATGCTCGGGATGGTCCGGAGCATGGCGTCCTCGAAGCCAGGAAGTCGTTCTTTCAACTTGGCGGGCAACGCCGCTGCGTGCTCGTCGAGAGGCAGGAGAGCGGTGGCCTTGAGCCAGGTGTCATGGACGGTTGGCGCGGCGGTGATCGGTACCGTCGGCTCGATCACGCCGCCATCCCATTCGATCTTGCACTTCGGCAACGCGGCGGCGAGCTTCTTGACGCCCTCGGCGCTCACCTTGGTCCTTTGCAGTTGGAGTAGCTGCAAGTTCGTTAGCGCTTCCACGGATTTCAGGCCCGCATCGGTAATCTGGGTTAAGGACAGGTCGAGGCCTGTCAGGTTCTTGCAGGCCTTGAGGTGCGCCAGCCCCGCGTCGCTCACCTGCGTGTTGTGCAGGGAGAGATCCTGCAAGTTTGTGAGGTCCATCAAGTGGGCCAGTCCGGCGTCGCGCACCTTCGTGCTCGCCAGATGAAGTGTCCTGAGGTTCTTACAGCCCTTGAGGTGCGCCAACCCCGCGTCGGTTACAGGTGTAATGCTCAAGTAAAGGTGTGTTAAGCTCGTCAAACCCTTGAGGTGTACGAGCGCGGCATCGCTCACCTTTTGATTCTCGCCGAGCGACACAAGCGACAACTGGATGGCCCCCGCCGGAAGGTCCTTGGCCTCGGCGATGTGGCCGCCTTGGGCGAGCTGGACCTTGCCGCCGATCGACAGCACCCACTCGGCGGCACGGCGGTCGGGGTCGGCGACGATCGGCGGCATCTTCGCTTCGGGCGACGGAGCGCCGGACGGAACGCGGGCCAGACGCAGGCCGCGAAGTACGTTTCCGGACGATGGCACCTCCGTGATGCTCGCCGTCGCCTGATAGAACTTGGGTTGATAACTTGTC
>JAYWCL010000211.1:0-49922 GCA_043780595.1 Limnoglobus sp. | reverse complement strand
TGACGCCGTCCTCGGTGGTCGTTCGCAAGCAATCGTACTGGCGAAACCCGAACGCGCGATACAGTATATTCGAGAACATGCCGTGCTCCTGAAGAAGGTTTGGTTACCCTTCAAGAAACGGCATGTTCCTCCTTTTGGCCAGCAGGAAGTACGCACTTCCCGGATGAGCCAAATTTCAGTTCCTTACGTCGATTATGATAGGGGAAATACACCTAAAATCGCGCCGATTGGAACCCGCAGTCGTGCGGCATACAACAACCCCATGCTCGACTTTGCGACCACAGCGTTTATATCGATCCTCTTCCTCGTCGATCCGCCGGGGACCGTCCCGGCATTCATGGCGCTCACCGCCCACTACACGCCACAACGACGCAAGAAGACCGCACTCATCGCCTGCATCACAGCCACGCTCACGCTGATGGGCTTCGCCGCTATCGGCAACCTACTGTTTCGCCACCTCGGGCTGACACTCCCCGCGTTCCAGATTGCTGGTGGGCTGATTTTGTTCGTCGTCGCACTCGATATGATTCGTGCCGATAATAAGGATGAAAAATCGGAAGAAATGAACGACGCGCACCCCACGTCCGATGTCGCCATCACACCGCTCGCAATCCCGTTTCTCGCTGGCCCCGCCGCACTTTCCACGGTCACCGTGCTCATGTCGCAAGCCGACGATTTCGCACGGGTGTCCGTCGTTTTCGGCGCGATCGCACTCACTGGGCTGGTGAGTTACGTCACATTCCGGCTCGCCAGCCCCATCCAGCGCCGCCTAGGCACAACGGGCATCCACGTCCTCGGTCGCATTCTCGGGCTAGTGCTCGCAGGCATCGCCGTGCAGTTCGTCCTGAACGGCCTCGCCGCCGCCGGTTTGATTAAACCGGTGGTCGTGGCTTAACTATCCCGCGATGCGAACCGCCAACAGGCGAGGCCAAGCAACATCACCAGATACGCACCCGAAACGGCCATTACCTCTCCCCACTGCACTTGGTTGAGACGTTTCCCCGACTGTCGAATTTCTGCGGCAGAGAGCAAGTCTTGGCCTACGAGACGCTGCGTTAATGCGTCTAAATCTTTCGTTCGTGGCGTGATTCGATTGAGTACGCCAAATGTGTTTACCACGGCAGGCGGAATTCGGAAATCCTCGACCGGGTCGGGTGCATCGTCGGTTTTCGGTGCCTCCGCGTCGGGCTTCGCGGTCTTATTTTTCGATTTCTCCGCCTGCATCGCTCGCGCATTCTTGACTTCGCTCGAAATATCGATGTTGTTGATCGTCGTGAATGTTTGATAGAGGAAGCCGATTAGCCAGACGGTGAACCAGAACGCGACTGTCACCAAAATACACACGATCGCATTTCGCGTCAGTACGCCGATGAGCGTGGAAACTGCGTAAAGAATCGCGAAGTAAAACGTAATCCCCAAAATGCAGTAGAGAATCCCTGGCGACCAAACCCCAGTGCGGACACCCAACGCGACCCAAACGCCACCAACCGCAATCGACGTGAGTAGAAACACGAACATCAGTCCGCCGAAATACTTGAACAGCAAAATGCTGATTCTCGACATCGGTTTAGTCAGCATGAGATCGATTGCGCCTTTTCGCAGCATATTCGGTACGAAACCCGCAGTGACTACGACGCCCATCAGCATGACGAGCCACGCGCCGATCGTGTTCACGATGCCGTTTTCGATGAGATACACGAACCCACCGAGTGGGCCTTCGAGGAACTTCATCGTCCACGCACCGAAGAATAAGCTGGGGGTGTACGGCCATGCCACGCGGTCCGTCACTCCATCGGCTGTGACCTGGAACTTGTTGCCACCCAACTTCTTGACAGCGGTCACGTTGATGCTGCCTGCCTCTTTCAGCTGTTGCGTGACAAACGCGATGGCGAGTTCATCCGTACGCTTTACTTTCGGCTCGCCGGGCTTGGTCCCCCAATAGCGAACCGCCGAGGTAAATGGGTCGCTGAAGTTCGTCATGTCGATTGGCTTGACCGGTTTATTATCCGCATCGACTTCCATGCCACCGAAGCCTGCCACCGCGAAATCGACCGTAAATTGAAACTGGCTATTCCACGGCGAACCCAGATCTTGTAACGTCGAGACATCGCTCACTTCCGCGCGGAACATAAACTGACCAATCCGTTCGCTGTCCCCACGATTCGCGGGCACGAATTGCATACTCTGTGAGCTGAGAATCTTCCCAAACGCGCGATCCGCAGGCGTGGCTTCCACGGAGATACTCGCCACGAGCAGCACGAGAAGGCCAGCGAGAACGAGCATAATTTGAAAAATCCAACCGTCGACGGCTTCCTTGTACGAATCCTTCAGCATCGCAATGAAGTTTCTCATCGGCCCACCTCTTTCGTTCGACGGCCATCGGTACCGGGGTCGGCTTGATCGACCATCTTCACGAATACGTCTTCCAGTGTCTGTTTCTTTTGCAGCAAGTACCGCAAATTCATGCCTCGCTCGTGGATTAGAGCCAGCACACGATCGATTTGTGAGGCTTCACCGACCGCCACTTCCCATTTATCGCCGACCGCCGTCACTTTGTAACCCATCGCAGTAATGTCGTTCGTCGGCAAAGACTGTCCCGCTGCGAGTCCGAGAATGTAGCCGCCCTCTTGTCGCGTCAGTTCCGACACGGTGCCCGAACGCATAATTTCGCCGCGTTGCAGAATCGCGACGCGATCGCAAATCAGTTCCACTTCGCCGAGCAAGTGCGAATTGATGAACACCGTTTTGCGTTCGCGTTTGAGCTTTTCCATTAGCTCGCGAATCTCGCGTCGACCGACGGGGTCGACGCCATCGGTGGGTTCGTCGAGGAAGATCACTTCCGGGTCGTGAAAGACCGCCTGCGCGATGCCGAGGCGTTGCTTCATGCCCTTGGAATAGGTGCGGATTTTCGAGTCCATCCGCTTGCGGATGCCGACGATTTCCAGGATTTCCGGGATCTTGCGGCGTCGGGTATCGCGCGTCATTCCGTAGAGTTGCCCGTAGAAATCGAGCAAGCTGTAGCCGGTGTGGTATTGCGGGAATTGATGATCTTCGGGAAGGTAACCGACCCGTTTGCGAACGTCGGCTCTACCCGCCGCTTCTCCCAACAGGTCCGCCTCGCCTTCCGTTTTCTTGACGATACCTAGCAGTATCTTGAAAAGCGTCGATTTCCCTGCGCCGTTCTGGCCGAGTAAGCCGAAGATTTCCCCGGGTTCGATCGTCAGGGAAACGCCCTTCAGGGCCTCGACCTGTCCGTATCGCTTCCACAAGTCGACCGTCGCTATCGCATGGTGTTGGCTCGGCACGCCTGGCTCCCGGTTGGTCGTGGTCTGGCCACTCTCGCAAGAGAGTTTGCCTCCGCCGTCTTACTGGGTTTCGCCCAAATGGGGAGAATCTTGATCGGAAAGCGTGTTTTTCGTCGTTCCGAATCGACGTAAGTCACAATTGCGGAGGCTCAAAAACCGATTTTTGGGGTGTTTTTCCGGTTTTTGACGACCCAAATGCCTCTTTTGAGATCGAAAATCGCCGATTCCAATCGGGGTGTTTTGCGGGAACTCGAACTCTCGTCGTCGTTTATGTCGGGAGTCTTTCATTCGGGATTTGCCGCACGCGGCGAAAGTTTCGCGTCGAAATGCGCCTTTTTTGCGTCATTTCGCGACCGAATGCGACACTTTTGCGTCGCGATGCGACACTTTTGCGTCCAAACGCGACCGTTTTGCGTACGTTCGCGCACGATGCAAAAGTCGACTTACGTCGAATCGCGTTAAATTTTTTGACTGACGGAAATCATATGGGTGATGCGATTCCGCCATCCTCCCGAGCTCGAGTTTCTGCGGAATCTTCTTGCAATTTTAGTTGCTAGGCTTAGTATTCCATTGGAGACTCGGCCGAGGGGAGAGCCGCAAGGCTGGCCCCGAAAGCGTTGTCTTTTTTTTCATTTGTCGAAGACGTCATGCACAGCTACCGCCGCGTGGTCACTCACTAGGAAATCCTCGTCGCTCACTTCGACGGCTTCGTTCACCTGGCATGTGTATTCATCGCACTGGGAAATCTCATACGATAGTTATGGAAAACTCATTACGAGAGGCACTGAGGCATTGTAGCGCGCCCGCCCGACCTGGTTGGGCCAGGAAATGGTCCAGTTGGAACGGCACTACACTTCGTGACCGACGCAATTCCATTCGGTATTGCTTCTGCAACCCAATATGGCCAGGATGGAGTGTCTATGGCGGCATCGGTTGGGGTTCAGTAAATTCTCCTGAGGCCCAAGCGAACCCGATTTCGGGACATTCGGTCTTTTCTTGGTTATATCCTCCATACAAACCATTTACTGACCCATTCATTTCCGGGATTATACAATGAAATTAAAATACGCGATTGGGGCGTGTGTTTTTTTGATTGTGCTCCTGTTGTTGTTATGGCATCTGTATGAAAATTTCGGAGGGTTCACAGATGATGAATCGCGCGCAGTTAGCAGACTGAACGAATTAGGCTCTTCAACCATGACCTACACTTATTCCACTCGCACTGAACTGTGTCGTGCGAGTGGAATAATCACAAGAGAGCATTTCGAGTGTTATGGAAAAATCAGGTATCTTGGCCGACTTGCATTTGTCGATGTCGACTTTGACAAATTAGAGACCTTAGAAAACTTACATAATGTCGCAGATACAGTTATCATCACTCGAGGGAATATTACAAATGCAAAAATCACCTCGATCTTAGCCGTTTCGCACAACCTGAAATCAGTCCATTTTTACGACTGTAATGTTGACGATTCCACTCTCGATATACTCCAGAAATCGAATAGCATTAACTCCGTCAGTATTTCAGGCACGAAAATCACTGGTGAGCGTCTCGCCCAATTCCGAAAGCAGCGGCCCGATATTCGTGTAATGACCACGTTGCGACCGAATTCGTGAGCATGAGCAGTTCCTACCTACGGTGGGGATTTGAGTCGCGATGACTATTATGTACTATCTAGCTTACCAATCACCGATCTAAACTCAATTCAGCGCGACCCCGTACTCGTCGGCGATTTTCTGGAAGAGTCGTGTGAGCAGGCCGCCGGGGTTGCGGATGGTTTGGGTTTGCCTGGCTTCCTTGAGTAAACCCAGTGCGCGGTCGACGGCCCCGTTGCCGAGCCGTTTCGCGCATTGGGTCCACCAGGCGCGGTCGTCGTCGCTGCCGAGTTCTTCAACGATGCGTTCGACTCCGAAGAGGACGGGCGTCAATTCTTCGGCGGCCTGACGATAGCCATCGTTTTTGAATGCCAAATCTTCATTCTTTTAGCCGCGTCGTCTTCGGAGCGAAGCGCGGGCAGTGTGTCTCGGATGATATCACGCTATCCCGACAGTTCACGCCCCGCGCTTCGCTGCGCAGAGCCTACGCGGCGCGGCTAAACGTCGAGATGATGGCTTTCCAATTGGGGTTTGTGACGGGAATACCTAAGAATGAGTCTGATACGAATGCCGGATACTTGCGAGGGTTGACTGTGCCAAAGCTTATCGTTGAGGGTGTGGGTGAATTCGATGTCGATGCGGGGAAGCGGCTGATTCTGGCGCTGACTGACGATGCGAAGGTCGATCAGTTGCACGCGTGTGGCGGTAATGCCCGCTGTACGACGTGTCGCGTCGAATTCGTTGCGGGCGAGCCGAGCCAGATGACCGATGCGGAGAAATCGGTACTGGCGGCGAAGGGGATTTCGGGCGTTCGCCTGAGCTGCCAACTGAACTGCGATAGCGACATGACCGTGCGAATCGTCAGCCGACTTGCGGGGAGTGGCCGTGCCGATGCGGGCAAGCGACCGACCGATGCGATTGCGCCGCCGGCCGTCTGGGGCGTGAAGGCGTAACGCGAATGAAAATCCTGCACACGGCCGACTGGCACCTCGGCGACCGACTCGGGCGGATCGATCGCACGATGGATCTGCGTCGAGCCGTCGAGCGCGTGGCCACGTATTGCAAACGCGAAAAAGTCGATGTGTTGATCGTAGCCGGCGATCTGTTCAGCGAACTCTCGCGGGCCGATGCGCTCCGCGAGACGATTCACCACTGGCAAGATGTCTTCACCGAGTTCATGGCGAACGGCGGCACGATCCTGACGTGTACGGGTAACCACGACAACGAGAATTTCTGCCAGACGCTTTATCATGCCATGTCGCTGGCGGCACCGATGCTCGGACTGCCGGGCGAACGCATCCATCCAGGGCGGTTTTACCTTGCGGCGGATCCGACGTTTCTGACACTACGCGACCCGCGCGAAAACTTCGATGTGCAGTTCGCGCTGATGCCGTACCCGACATCGACGCGGTACCTGAAAGGCGAGCAGGGCCAAAAGTACGTCAGCCCGGAAGAGAAGAATCGCCTGCTGGTTTTGGCTTTCGAGCAAGCCCTGACGGAGATCGGCCAGCACGCGAATTATCGCCGCGATGTACCATCGATACTCGCGGCACACGTTCACGTATTCGGCGCGAACATCGGGCCGAATCTGTTTCGGATGACCGAAGAAGAAGACATCCTCGTGAATGACAAGGGGATGTCAGAGCGGTTCGCGTACGTGGCACTCGGGCACATTCACAAACCGCAATTCCTCGGCGGTTGCGAGAACGTGCGGTATAGCGGTAGCATCGAAAAAATGGACCTCGGCGAAGCGAGCGACATCAAGGGCGTCGTGCTGTTCGAGATCGGCGCGAAAGGCCTCGTGGGCGAGTTGAATATCTTGCCGATGCCTTCGACGCCGATTTACGAAGTCGCGGTGATGAACCCGAGCGAAGACATCCCGCGATTGCGAATCGATGCGGAAGATTCGACCGAGGATTTGGTGAATTTGCACATCCGCTACAAGGCGGGCGACGATCATCTCGAAGAGATTTTGCGCGACCTCGACCGCATTTACCCGCGCTGGTATGCACGCGATTGGGTCGAAACCACGAAGCTCAGCCCGACGCTGGTACCCGCCGATGCGGCGCGGAATTTGAGCTTCGGGGAAACGGTTCGCGACTATGTATCGGTAGAACTGACGAACCACGACGAAGCCGACAAAGCCGCAATTGTCGAACGCTTGAATCAACTGATCGACGAAATGCCATGATCCCGAACCGCGTCAAACTCTCCGGCTTTCTTTCTTACAAAGACGAGCAAGCGCTTTCGTTCGAGAGCGCGCCGATCTGGATGCTTTCGGGCCTCAACGGCTCGGGGAAATCGTCGGTTTTCGACGCGGTCACGTACGCACTATTCGGCCATCATCGCGGTGGCAGCCAGAACGCAATCGAGCTGATTAACAAGGACTCGACCGCGTTTGCGGTCGAATTCGATTTCACGCTCGATGGAGTATTGCACCGGATACGCCGCACCTTGAAACGCAGCGCGCGTGGCTCGGCCACCGGCACGCAACAGATCTTCCGCCAAGAAGTCGCGACCAGCGAAGACGATGGCTGGCTGGCGGTGCCGGACACGAACAAGAAGGTCGATTTCGACCTGTGGATTCGCGAGAAGATCGGCCTGAATTACGACACGTTCACTTCGTCGGTGCTGCTGTTGCAAGGCAAGGCGGAGAAACTGCTCGACAGCAAACCGAGCGGCCGCGCGGAGGTGCTGGCGAGCATCGTCAACCTCGAGCGATTTCAAAAGCTCTACGACAAGGCGAACGAAAAAAAGCTGGTTTACAAGGCGCAACTCGAAGTCTTGTCGAATCAGGCGGCGGCGGTGCCCGAGGTCAGCGATCTCGATTGTTTGCTCGTTCGCGATCGGATTCAGCAAGCCGAGGCGACGCAAGCGAGCACGCAGGAACAGGTCGATACGCTCTTGCAACGCGAGCACACCGCACGACAATGGACGGCCGTCCAAACCCGCCTGACCGCCACCCGCGAGAAGTTGCGAGTGGCCGAGGCGCTGCTGAGTCAGGCGGCGACACTGCAAGCCGACTTCACGCGAATTCGCGAACTGAAAGACGTGATGCCCGCGGTCGAGACGGTCGTGAAATATCGCGGAAAAGATCACGAATCGAAGCAGAAAACCGAACGCCTGACGAAGCAACACGCGCTGGCGCTCGAACATAAAACGTCGTCGGATCGGCAACTCGACATCGCGAAAAAGAAACGCGCAACGCTACGCAAAACGATCGAGGACGACGAGAAAAAACTCGCGGTGCTCACCGCACGGTTGCGCGAACTGGCGGCGATTTTGCAAACCGTACGCCTCGCGGAGACGCAAGAATCCGAAGTCAAACGCCTGACCGATGAACTCACGCAGTACCCGACCGACCCGACGCTCGAAGTGAAAGCGGCACAGGTGGAAGCGGATCGGCTGACCGATTTGAATCGCGTCCAGCCGATTTTGCAGCGACTCCACGACGAACGGACAGCCGGTGCGAACGCGAAACAAAAGGGCAACGAGTGGGAACGCAAGGCCGCCGAGATCAAGACCGAAGGCGAGCAATTAAAGGCGAAGCACGCAGGTATCGTGGCGAAACTGGAAGTCGCGAAGCTGGCACGGTTGAAAGCCGATGAGGAGAACGCGGCGGCGGCCGCACTCGAAACGCAGGCGCGGGGCCACCTGAAAAACTTCGACAGCGTCATCGGCACCACCACCTGCAATGCGTGCGGCCAACCGCTGACGGCGAAGCACCTCGCCGACGAAAAACGCCACCGCGAAACCGAGTTGCAGAACGCCGAAGCCCGCCGCGAACGGGCTACCCAATCGCAAACAACAGCCACCGCCGACGAAAAACGCGTGCTGGCCGACGAAGCCGAATCGAACAAAACGCTCGAGGCACTTCGCGAAAAATACACGGAGGCGACAACGGCACGGAAGCAGGCGGCCACCGATGCCGCACGACATCTCAGCGTCTGTACGCTGGCGTATGCGGAGCTTCCCGAGCCGTTTCAGAGTAAAGTCGCGGCCACGAAAAACACCGATTGGTTCGCGACCACGTACCCCGCTCGCGATGAACTTTCGCTGTTGCGGCAGGATCTCAGCGGCCTCGAAGTCGCGAAGCGGGCGGTACGTGCGGCACAAGATCGCTCCGATAGTTGGCGGCAACTTCGCGCGAAACTCGACACGACGCGGGACACGCTCGACAAACTTCGCACGAACTTGCCTAGCGTCGACCTGGCATCGATTCGCGAGGAGCAAGCGACGAAACAATCCGAAGAAGTCGCGTTAGTGAACGCAATTAAGGGCACGAAGTCGAGCCTCAAAGATACCGAGACGCAAGAGGATATTCACGGCCGCGATGCGCAATCGCACGCGACGCAACTCGCGGACCTCAACGGCAAATTGCAAACCGAAGAAGTGACGCGGAAGCACTGCGACGAGATGATCGAGAAGTCGCTGAAGGGACTGCCGACCGCGTGGCAATTGCTCGTCGAGAAAGCGGGCCTCACCGAGCATCACGCCTGGAAAACCGAACTCGATAGCCTGCACAGCAAGGATACGGAGGCGAATTTTCAGCGGCTCGAACGCGCCCGAAATACGCTCGATACGATCCGCGGCGAAGTCGCGAACATCGACGATGAAGCGACGGAGTTCCCCGAAGACGCACGGCTATCGCCGGAGCAAGTGAAGGAAGAACTCGTTGCCGTGCGGAGACTGCTCGAAACCGCAATGCGGGAATTGCACGCGGAACAGCGGAGTTTGGCGGTGCTCGAAGGCCATCGCGAACAGCGTGCGAAATTGAGCGATCAAACCAAGTCGACCGATGCCGAGCATACCCGTTACAAGCTGATTGCCGAACTGTTGGGACGCGACCGACTGCAACGCCACCTCGTACGCACCGCCGAACGCCAGATCGTCGATTGCGCGAACGGCGTACTCGACCGGCTATCGAGTGGGCAGTTATTCCTGAAACTCGTCGGTTCGGATGACTCGACGGGTGGGGATCGTTCGCTCGAACTCGAAGCGATCAACCGGGTCGCGGGCAGTTCGCCGATCAATGTGATGTTCCTGTCCGGCAGCCAGAAGTTTCGCGTCGCCGTCAGCCTCGCGCTCGGCATCGGGCAATACGCCAGCAAGCAGCATCGGCCGATTGAAAGCGTCATCATCGACGAAGGCTTCGGCTGCCTCGACCGGCAGGGACGACAGGTGATGATTCAAGAGTTGCAGAATCTGCGCGGGCACCTCAAGTGCATCCTTCTCGTGAGCCATCAGGAAGAGTTCGCCGACGCATTTGCCGACGGCTATCGGTTCGAGCTGAAGAATGGGACGACAACAGTTACGCGGTTTGTACGCTAACCGAGAGATAATGCATCATGGCAAGCTACTTGGACCGCACCCTCCGCAGCCCTCGCTGGGCGTGGCTCAACCGCATCGTCGGCCCGTACTATTACTCCGGCGATCCGCCGAACCAATGGCTCCGGCAGGTGATGAACGTCGAGACGGAAAAGCTGATTGAGAAGATCCAGCCTGCCGAGCGCAAGGTGCTCGAAATCTCGGGTAATTTCTGGGACCGCCCCGGCCTATTTCGCGAATATCAATCGATCGGTTACCCGGCGTACGATGTCTGCGCCGGGCCGTTATCGCAGAAGTTCGACCTCATCATTGCCGAACAAGTCTTCGAGCATATTCCCTGGCCGTACCGTGCGGGGAAGAACGTGTACGAGATGCTGAATCCGGGTGGGTACTTCCTGATCACGACGCCGTTCCTGCTGAAAATCCACGATTTCCCGATGGATTGCAGCCGTTGGACCGTCGTCGGCATGAAGCACTTGCTCGCGGAATGCGGGTTCCCGATGGACGAAATCGTTGCCGGTTCTTGGGGGAATCGCAGCGTCGTGAAGGCGAACATGGGCAACCGTTGGGTGATTTACAAGAAGTGGCTGCACTCGCTGGCGAACGAAGAGGATTACCCGATCGTCGTCTGGGCACTCGCCCGGAAACCGTTGTAACCGATGATCAACACGCCGCAGATATTCGACGGACTTTGGAGCCGTGGCACGCCCTGCCCTTTCAGCGAAATTATCGACGTCCGTTCGCCCGGCGAGTATGCGGAAGACCACGTGCCGGGCGCGATCAACCTGCCCGTATTGAACGATGTCGAACGTGCCGAGGTCGGCACGATCTACCAGCAAGTGGGACCGTTCCCGGCCCGCAAATTGGGGGCGGCACTCGTCTCGGCAAACATCAGCAGGCACCTTCGCGATCACTTCGCCGATAAAGGCAAAGACTATCGCCCGCTGGTTTACTGTTGGCGCGGCGGGCAACGCTCCGCGAGCCTATCGCACATTCTCGCCCTAATCGGCTGGCGTGTCAGCGTGCTGAATGGCGGTTACAAAACCTATCGCACGCACGTTCTCCGCGAACTCGAAACACTACCCGAGTCGTTCGCGTATCGCATCATTGCGGGTGCGACGGGTACGGGCAAAACGCAGATCCTGCATCGGCTCGCCGAACGCGGCGAACAGATACTCGATCTCGAAGCGTTGGCCAATCATCGCGGCTCGGTGCTGGGCAGGATGGGACCGCAGCCCTCGCAAAAACTGTTCGATTCGCAGCTATTACACGCACTCAACGCATTCGCGCCCGATAAACCCGTGTGGGTCGAATCGGAAAGTAACCGAATCGGCGATGTCTACTTACCGCCGACGTTGTGGGCGTTGTTGCGGGCCGCGGACGGGTTCCGAATTCACGTACCGATTGCTGGCCGCGTGCAACATTTACTATTGGAATACGCCCATCTGTTAGCTGACGGCGAGACCTTGAAAGGCAAGTTGAACGCAATCGCGACCCGGCACGGACCGCATCAAATTGAGGTTTGGAATCGGCAAATCGAAGCCTGCGACTGGCACGCATTGGTCGCGTCGTTGCTGGCCGTCCACTACGACCCCGCATACGCGAAATCGTCCGGGCGCTGTTACCCAAATATCAGTCGAAACATCCCGATGCGCGACGTGTCACCCGAGGCAGTCGACGAACTGGCGACACTCTTGCTCGCGGCTTGCTAACGATTTTTCCAAATGGATGCTCGCGATTCGCCTCGGCATTCTTTATGATGCTCTCTACCTCGCGATCCATTCGAACACCCTCCAGGAGTTGCCTCCGATGGAACTTTCTGAAATGACCTGGCCCGCTGTGGCGGCGCTCGATCGGAACACGCCGATCGTGTTTCCCATCGCGGCACTCGAACAACACGGACGGCATTTACCCGTCTTCACCGATAGTTTGCTCCTCGGCGAAATCCTCGCGCGAATCAAGGCAACACCGCTCGCTAAAAAGCTTCTGTTCGCGCCGCTCCAGTGGCTCGGCAACTCGCATCACCACCTCGATTTCCCCGGCACGCTCTCCGCCTCACCGCGACTGTACCTCGATCTCATTCGCGATCTCGCCGAAAACGTGATGGCCCACGGCTTCCGTCGAATTGTGTTTCTCAACGGCCACGGCGGCAACACGGGGCCTTCGCAACAAGCCTTATTCGAACTGCGTCAGAAGCATCGCGAACGCAATGACCTCCTGTTGATGACGCTGACCTATTGGGACGCCGCCGACCCGTCGGCCGCGATGACCGAACTGACGCAGAATCAGATGGGTCATGCGTGCGAGTGGGAAACTTCGATGATTCTGCACCTCGCACCGCACTTGGTCGTCGGTAATGTCCGCGATGTGCCCGAAGTGCCATTCGGTCGCGGATTCGCCCCCGGCTATCGCGCATGGACGATGCCCGACCGCAGTAAGCCCGGCCACATCGGCAGCCCCGCCGACGCCAGCGCCGAAAAAGGCGAAGCCTTGTTCGCCACATTCGCGCACGGCGTATCGTCGCTACTCGAGCGCGTGATCGACTGGAACGGCAGCACGTGGGATGCGTAAACTGTTCAGTTCTCAACTTCACTCAGTGCGAGTTCATTCATGTGGAAGTGGTACGTTTGCGGCATCTTGTTTCTTGCCACATTGCTCAATTACATGGATCGTCAGGTACTCGCACTTTCGCTTCCGGACCTCAAAAAAAACTTCTTCATCGACGAAGGTCGGAATGGCTACCTCGAAGGCTATTTCGGGTACGCCTTCGCCGTCGGTTCGATTCTGTTCGGCTTACTCGTCGATCGAGTCGGTCCGCGAATCTTGTACCCCATCGTGCTGGCCGGTTGGTCGTTTATGGGCGTGGCCGCGTCCGCCGCGAGCGAACCGTGGGTGAAAGAATTGCTGGAAAATGAAGGCGATCCACCGGGTACGGCCGTGTTTCGCTGGTTGCTGATTTGCCGCACGTCACTCGGATTATTCGAAGCCGGGCACTGGCCGTGCGCGCTGATTACGGCACGGCTAATACTGAATGCGAAAGATCGACCACTCGGAAACAGCATCCTGCAAAGCGGGGCCGCAATCGGCGCGATCCTCGTGCCGCTTTACGTGATGTGGGTGAATCGGATCGGTCTTTCGTGGCAATTCACATTTTGCTCGATCGGCATCGTCGGCTTCTGCTGGATTCCGCTCTGGTTTTGGATGATCCCACGTGGCGTTCTACAATCGACTACGCCAATCGACAACGCTATCACACACGAACCGCCGGTGTCAAATCGCGGGTTACTCGTCCGGCGATTTTTTGCTTTAGGTATCGTTGTCACGACACTGACAGTCAGTTGGCAGTTCCTTCGCGCCTGGCTGCCATTATACTTGGAGGACAATCGTAAATTCCCACCGAGGTCGATGCAGTTTTGCGTATCGGGGTACTTCATCGCAGCAGACATCGGCTGCATTCTGGCGGGCGCATTCGTTCGTGCGCTATCGATCCGGTACGGTTTACACGGTTCGCGAATGCTCGGATATGTGTTGTTTACCTGCCTCACCGCGTCGGCTGCGGTCGTGCCGTTCGTCGATTCGGATGTCTCCAGCGTTGCACTGCTCATGATTGCCGGTGCGGGCATCCTCGGGTTGCACCCGTTTTACTACTCGCTCACACAGGAACTTCCGGCTCGAAACTTGGGTATGCTGATGGGCTGTCTGGCGGCGGTGGGCTGGGTCGCTTCGAGTTACTTTCAAATCCAGATCGGCGAGCGGATACGGGTCGAGCAAAATTACAAAGCGGGACTAATGATTGCAGGCCTCGCGCCAATCATTGGGTTAGTCGCACTGTTACTTCTTTGGGGGCGCACGCGGAAGCCACCACTGCCATGATCGTTCGGTATGCGCCTTACAATTGGAATGCGACGCCGCGCACGAAACCAGTCGATGGTTGCGATGTGTGGGGCATCGCATTCGACGATTGTTTACTGACTTTGGACGAGTTATGCGAACGGTTATCCGTCGATGAATGCGAACGAGTCGAGCGTTATCGCATCGACAAACCGAAGCGACAATTCGCGATCTGCCGGGCCGCGCTTCGCGGCATCCTCGCAGGCTATTTGCGCATCGCCCCGCATGAAGTTCGCTTCCAGATTGGTGTGAGCGGCAAACCCGTTCTTGCGAACAGCCCCGCAATTCACTTCAACGTGACGCACTCGGGGAATTTCGCACTTGTAGCCATTGCACCTCGGCGAGTCGGCATCGACATCGAGGTGCTTCGCGAAGTTTCCAATATGGACGGCCTCGTCGAACGCTTCTTCGGCCACGAAGAAAAAGAGACGTATCGCAACCTCGTCGAACCGCATCGCAGCCGAGGGTTCTTCCGTGCTTGGACTTGCAAAGAAGCGTTGATGAAAGCCGTCGGGACGGGGCTTCAGCACGTCGATCGTTGCGTGGTGGAACTCGACCCGACGCGCCCACCGCGTGCGATCCGATTCGACGAATTGGCGGAAGTGCCGCTGAAATGGTCGCTGGCAACGTGGGAGCCACACCCCGGCTACCTCGCCGCAATCGCGATGGAGACCGAACAGCCGATCATTATCAACGAAACGAGCGGACCAGAAGGTCCGCTCGTTTCGATTTTGCCGTTCCCCAACGATTAGTTTTTCTTAGGCTCTGGTGCGGGTGCAGCCGGTGCGGGGTCGGTGCCTTCGGTTGCGGACACCGAGCGAATGTAACCCGTTGCGGCCTGGTTGATCGAATCTTCGGTCACGTCGAGTTTCGCGTTGTAGCCGATGCGTGGGAAGAAGTCGCGCGGGCGAATGATCCGCACGCCTTCGTTCTTCGCCTTGGTTTTCGCGGCACCGATCGCGTTGATGATCTTCAGTTTGCCGTCCTTGTTACCGTCGGCGACACTCACCGTTGGGTAGTAACCCTCGACTGCGAACGCGGTTTGACTCTTCACATCGCCGACCCAGGCCATCTTGCCGAGATCGTAGTAACCATCGACCGTCACTCCTGCTCTCCTCAAATCGCTAACGAGCGTTTGGATGTCGTCTTTGCCGTCGCCGTCGAGGTCGAAGATCCCGAACAGCACGATGTGTTCGGAGACGCCGTTCCGCCAAATCGAGTTATAACCGAGATCGCCCGCAAGAATCCGGTCGCGGACTTCGGAGTCTTCCTCGGTGATTCGGCACTGCGACAGCGTCGCACCGAGAATCTCGATGACTTCGACTTTGCCCTTCGGTACGGCTTTGAAAACTTCTTTGCCGCCGAAATCGCGAACCTTTCGCATCCGAGGCTGGAAGCCGCGCGTCGGCGTGTCTGACGGAAAGATGCTGAAGGTTTGACCGACGCGGAGGTTCGAGGCAGTGCCGATGTCGATGTCGATCAGTTTCTCGGTACGGCGAATCACTTTGAACTGCGGCTTGTCGTACTGGAACGGGTCGATGCGGTCGTCTTCCTGCGCGAGCGCGGTGTCGATCGTGTTCCTCTGCGTAGCAATGCGGCTGTTCGCTCGTGCAATTTCCGCAGTCAAGTCTGCTTTCGCTTCGGTGAGTGCGTTCTTGTCGTTGCGGTATTCGCCGGACTTGGCGATGAAATCGTTCTTGAACGCTTCGAACTGGTCGGTGGCTTTCTTGACCTCGGCTTTGACCTCGTTCGGGAACTTATCGCTGAGTTGCGTGAATTTCGCGACGGCGGTATCGAGGGCGGCGCTACTTTTCTGAAGCGAATTTTTCGCTTGAACGAGTCCCTCTTGCTCGATCTTCACGCGGCGTTCGGCGAGTTCCTTCTGCGAGGCTTTCTTAACGGCGGCATCGAGGATGTTCGTCTCGGGACGTTGTACGGTGCCACCAGCCGTTGCGGGGGCCCAATTGAAGAAATCGACTACGCGGAGTGCATTGAGCGCGCCGATTTGAGCGTTGGTCACTTCAGCAGACAACGCCGTGTTCGCACGTCTGGTGATCGTATCGGCGATGGCCGCTTGGTTAGTTGCGAGGTCCGCAGGGAAGCGAATGCCGCTCGCGAGTCTGTCGTTGTCTTCCGGCGAGTTGATGCCCACGGCGAACCGGTAGAGCATACTCTTTTCTTTTTCCTTCTCGAGCAATTCATCCGAACTCTTCTTATCCTGCTCCGCCTTGACTTGCGCCGCCCGCGCGATGGAAACGTTTTCGTTAAACGTGTAGCTGAGATACCCCAATACGAGCGTGGCGAGCACGAAGACAATCGTGCTGATGAGCAGGGGCATGCTCGCTTCGCCGGTCGGTTTGGCCATGTCGAACCTCTGTTTGGTGAGTGACCAACGGTGTTTCGGTGGATGTCATTCGCAGCATCCCGATAACTTGAGTCTAAACGCACGGGCAGTGCGGTCAACCCAAATGAGCACAACGCAGCGGAAACGTCCGGGGAATCGGTCGGTCGTTCGGGGAATATCGAGTAATGGGATTATACCCGACTTCCTCAAGATGGACCTGTCCGCCCTTGACATCCCTTCTGTGCTGAACATACACTTATACGCATTACCATTGTCTTCGTTGGCTCGATTCTCCAACCTTCCGCCCGACCCACGTCTCAGGCGTCGGATGATTGAACCCCGCGGTGGGGCTGGGGAATCGAGCATGGTCCTCGGCTGCGATCGGAATACCCCCTACTGATTCGTATCGCAGCTCCTACCTTGGCGGCACTGTGGCCTCGATTCCGCCGAAAACGACCGCCGAGCGCGTCTACTTGCTAGACACGCACGGGATGGTCTTTCAAATGTTCCACGGGATACCGGCGATGAACGCCCCCGATGGCCGCCCGACGAATGCCGTGTTCGGCGTCAGTCGGGCGATCATGAACCTCTACGATCATGGGGCCGATTACCTCCTTGCCGTGTTCGACCACAAAGACCCGACCTTCCGCGAAGCGATCGACCCGCAATATAAAGCCAATCGCACGCCCGCGCCGGAAGAACTCATCGCACAGGAACCGCTGATCCATCAGGTGCTCGAAGCGTTGCGCGTGCCGATCCTCGTGCAACCGGGTTACGAAGCTGACGATGTGATGGCGACCGTGGCCGCCAACGCCGCCGAACGCGGTTACGAAGTTCACCTTTGCACGAGCGACAAAGATTGCCGCCAACTGATCCGCGACCGCGTGACGATTCTGAACCTGCGCAAAGACGAGACGATGGACCGCGAAGCACTGATTCGCGACTGGGGCATCTCCCCCGAGCAAGTCGTCGACTATCAGGCACTCGTCGGCGATGCCGTCGATAACGTCCCCGGCGTTCCCGGCGTCGGGCCGAAGACCGCCTCGAAGTGGTTGCAACAATACGGCACGCTCGAAAACCTGATCGCGCACGCCGACGATGTCGGCGGGGCGAAAGTCAAGGAGTCGCTGAAGGCGTCGATCGCCAACGGCAACCTCGAAAAGAGCCGCACGCTCGTCAAACTCCGCACCGACGTGCCGATGGCGTTCGATTGGGACGGCTGGCGACGCCGCGAATGGGACGGCCCGCGCCTACTCGAACTTTACCAAGAATTCGGCTTCCGGGGCTTCGCCAACAAAGTGCGTTCGACGTTGACCAAGAGCGGAGCGATCAAGAACAACAGCTTGCTCGACGCGATCGGTGAAGCCGCGCCCGTTGTTCCTCGATTCAAACCGAAATCGTCGAAATGGCAGGGCGGCCCGTCGTTGTTCGACCGGATCGAATTCGGCGAAGAAGCCCTGCCACAACCCGAAGCGAAGCCCGACGATTGGCACGGCGACTATCGCCTCGTCGATACGCCGTCGTCGTTCACGAACTTCCTGAAGTCGCTGCAAAGTCAGACCCGTTTTGCGATCGATCTCGAAACGACGGGCCTCGACCCGCTGCTTTGCGACATCGTCGGCTTCGCAATTTCGTGGAAAGCGGGCGAAGCGTTTTACCTGCCGATTCGCGGCCCGAAAAGCGACGCGATCCTCGACCCGGCATCGACCATCGCGGCCTTGAAGCCGATCCTCGAAGACGTTGGCATCGGCAAATTTAATCAGAACATCAAGTACGATCAACTCGTTCTGCGCTCTCACGGCATCGACATTCGCGGCGTGGTCGGCGATACGATGATCGCGCATTACCTGCTCCATGCTGGGGAACGGACGCACAATCTCGACGAACTTTCGCGGACGTTTTTGAACCACGAACCGATTCCGATTCTGGACCTCATCGGCAAAGGTAAGAAGCAGATCAGTATGGCCGACGTGCCGACCGCAAAAGTGTGCGAGTATGCTGGGGAAGATGCTGACGTCGCGATTCGCCTCGCGGAAATCCTCGAACCGCAACTGGAAACCGCGAACCTGCGCACGCTTTACGACACGCTCGAAATTCCGCTCATCGACGTACTCGCCGAGATGGAGTTTCGCGGCGTGCGACTCGATTCCGAACTACTGGGCAAGCTCAGTATCGAGATGGCCGGACAACTGGCGATCATCGAAGCGGACATTTATCTACTTGCGAAACGGTCGTTCAATATCGCTTCGCCGAAGCAACTTCGCGAAGTGCTGTACGACGAAATGAAATTGCCGATCAAGAAGCGAACCGACACGACGGGCGACGCCAGTACCGATCAGGAATCGCTCGAACGCCTCGCCGCACTCGGCTACGAATTGCCGAAAAAGATGATCGAACATCGTCAGATTTCCAAGCTGAAGGGAACGTACGTCGATGCACTGCCGCTGTTGGTGAACCCGAAAACGGGCCGCGTTCACACGTCGTTCAATCAGACGGTGGCCGCGACGGGGCGATTGAGTTCGAGCGATCCGAACTTGCAGAACATCCCGATGCGGACCGACCAAGGCAAGCAGATTCGCCAGGCGTTTATCCCGCCCGATGGCTGGTCGATACTGGCGGCCGATTACTCGCAGATCGAACTGCGGTTGCTCGCGCACTTCTGCCAAGACGAACCGCTTTGCGCGGCATTCGCGGCGGACCACGACATTCACACGATCGTGGCAGCGGAGATTTTCCGCGTCAGCGAGGCAGAAGTATCCGGCGCACAACGTCGCATGGCCAAGGTCGTAAATTTCGGCGTCATTTACGGCATCAGTGCCACCGGGCTGTCAGTTCGCCTCGGAATGCCGAAGCGAGAAGCGGCGCAGTTCATCGAGATGTACTTCGCACGTTACCCGAAGGTGCTCGAATACCAAAATCGACTCCTTTCCGATGCACGCAAGAATGGCTTCGTGAAGACGATCCTCGGTCGCAAACGGACATTCGACCCGTCGGCCATCCGCCCGCATTCGACGTATCACCAGCGAAATCAGGCCGAACGCGAAGCGATCAACATGGAGATTCAAGGTTCCGCCGCCGACCTGATGAAGCTCGCGATGCTCGCCGTCCATCGCAAAATGAAAGCCGATGGCTACCGGTCGAACATGCTGCTGAGCGTTCACGATGAACTCGTGTTTGAAGTCCCGCCCGACGAACAAGCTCGACTGGCAACGATGGTCCGGGCGGAAATGGTGGGCGCGATGACGCTGAACGTGCCGCTGAAAGTCGATGTCGCCGCCGGGCCGAACTGGCTCGATGTGGGTGACTTGCCATGAGCGCCGCGCGAACCAAGCCGGTGATCGCCATCGTCGGCTCGATCGGAGCCGGGAAGAGTACGGCCGCGAAAATTCTCGCCGAGTGCGGCGGCGCGTGGATCGTTGCGGACGCGCTCGGGCACGAAGCACTTAAGCAACCCGACATCGTTCACCGCGTCGTTGCGAAGTGGGGGCCGAGTGTACTGATGAACGACGGCACGGTCGATCGTCGCGCGCTCGCGAAGATCGTGTTTCACGATACGAACGAGCGAAAGTCCCTCGAAAACATGGTCTATCCGTACATCGGGCAACGTGTGCGCGAGGAACTGGCAAAGGCCGAGAACGATCCGAAATTTCGATTTACCGTGCTCGATGCCGCAGTGTTACTCGAAGCGGGCTGGACGGAAATTTACGATCGCCTGCTGTTCGTCGATGCCCCGCGACCGCTGCGTTACGAACGATTAGCGATTCGGAGCCGTTGGTCCGATAGCGAATTGACCGCACGCGAGGCGGCCCAGATGCCGCTCGACGAAAAGCGACGGCGCGCCGATGCGATCGTGGTCAACGACGGGACGCCGAGTGCGTTGCGAAAACAGTTGGTCGAATGTTTGGAACGCTGGAACATTCGGTGCGAAACGCCGATCTCGATTTGAGGATGCGATGGAAGACATCATTGATGAAGCGAAATCGGCACGGATGCACGCTATTGAATCTGCGCGCGAAAACGGCTTCGTAGCAGGCATCGCCGAAGTGATCGATAAGCCGAAGGTATCTCCTACGCCGACGTTGACGATTCCGCACATCGACCCGAACGAGAAGGGTTTCGATGCCGAAACGAACAGCCGATACGAGGAGATTAAACGCGGCAGCACGTACATCACGCAACTGCAACAGATGACGCTGACGCAGTTACAGGTCGCCGCAGGCGTCGACAAAATCCCCCGCGACGAGTGGATGGGGATGAAGAAACAGGACATCATTTTTCGCATCTTGAAGGAACGGGTCAAACAGAACGGCTTGATGTTCGGCGAAGGCACGCTCGAAATTCTACCCGACGGTTTCGGCTTCCTGCGAAGCCCGGATTACAACTACCTGCCCTGCCCCGACGACATTTATATTTCGCCGAGCCAGATCCGGCGATTCGGGTTGCGAACGGGTGCCGTCGTCTGCGGTCAGATCCGCCCGCCCAAAGAAAACGAGCGATACTTCGCGCTACTCCGCGTCGAAGCGATCAACTACCAAGACCCGGAAATGCTTTCGCAGAAGGCGGTTTTCTCCGACCTGACTGCGACGCACCCGAACGAGCGACTGCGGCTCGAGTGCGGAAAAGACGAACTCAACTTGCGCACCATCGACCTCATTTCGCCGATCGGGAAAGGCCAACGCGGGCTGATCGTTGCGCCGCCACGAACGGGGAAAACCGTCCTTTTGCAGAAGATGGCGAACGCGATCATTGAGAATCACCCCGAATGTTACGTGATCGTTTTGCTCATCGACGAGCGCCCCGAAGAAGTGACCGAGATGATTCGCACGGTGAAGGGGCCGAAGGTCGAGGTCGTCAGTTCGACGTTCGACGAATCGCCCGAACGGCACAAAGTCGTTGCGGAAATGGTCATCGAAAAAGCACGACGCCTCGTCGAGTACGGCACCGATGTCGTGATCTTTCTCGACTCGATTACGCGCCTCGGTCGTGCCTACAACACCGTCGAAACGGGTTCGGGGAAGATCCTTTCGGGTGGCCTCGATGCCACGGCACTACTGAAACCCAAGCGGTTCTTCGGGGCCGCGCGCAACATCGAAGAAGGCGGCAGCCTGACGATCATCGCGACGGCACTCGTCGAGACGGGCTCGAAGATGGACGACGTGATTTTTGAAGAATTCAAAGGCACCGGTAACATGGAACTGCACCTCGACCGGCGGTTGGTCGATCGGCGCGTGTACCCGGCGGTCGACGTCAATCGGTCGGGCACGCGAAAGGAAGAATTGCTCCGCGATCCGGAAGAACTTCGCATGGTCCATATGTTGCATAAGGTGCTCGCCGATATGCATCCCGTCGAGGCGATGGACTCGTTACTCAAGCAGTTGGCGAAGCACAAAACGAACGCCGATTTCCTGAAAAGCGTCCACTAGAAACTCATACCCACCCACGAAATCCAATGATTTACGAAGGCAATTTGTCGATGCCGAGTGGCCGGTTTGCGATCGTCGCCGCCCGCTTCAACGGCTTCATCGTCGATCCGCTGATCGCCGGTGCCACCGATGCTCTCGCGCGGCACGGCGTGCCGGCCGACCGCATCGACCTCGTTCGCGTTCCCGGTGCGTTTGAAATTCCGCTCGTCGCGCAGACTATCGCCAAGTCGAAGACATACGCGGCGATTATCTGTCTCGGCTGCGTCATTCGCGGCGAAACCGATCACTACGATCACGTCGCCGGGGCCGCCACGAGTGGCATCGCGAACGCGAGTATCGCTCTTGGCATCCCGATTATTTACGGCGTACTAACGTGCGAAACGCTCGAACAGGCGATCCACCGTGCGGGGGCGAAAGCCGGTAACAAAGGCTACGAAGCCGCAGTCACTGCGATCGAAATGGTCAACCTGTTAAAGGCATTACCTTCTTAAACTGACAACGCGATGTCATGCGGAGCGAGACGATGTTACGGCCAACGATTCTTTTAATTCTGACCGTAGTCGCCGGTTGCGGCGATGCGACGAAACCGCAAGAGTTCGGCACGCCAATCGACGATTCGCCGAGCACTGTCGCGTTGAAAGTCGCGGGTGAGAGACCCGAAACCACCGACGCAGCCACGCGCGAATTGTTCGACAAAATCCTGCTCGCACACACGAACAATCAGCCGAGCCGCATCGAGGCGTTACGCAAACACAAACAGCACCGCAAGGGCGAACGGATCGTCGGCGACTTCCGTAGCCCGTTGGAAATGAACGTCGTCGCATCGTGGCCGATGCTGTATCGCGCGAATTATTTGCACGCGATCCCCGACAAAATCGTCCACGCATTCTCGTTCCGCAACGACACCGGTTGGCAGAATCGTTCGGACATTGGGGCCGGTCAACGTATTCCAATATTGCCACTCGAACTCGATAGCATGTTACCCGATGTCCGTGCGGAGTGGATCGCCTCGCTCGTTCCGCTGATCGCGGACAACATCCGCATCGCGCGTGTGCCTACGGAAAAAGTGAATCCGGAAACGATCCTGCGATTCTGGTACGCCGACCAACCGCCGGTGATCTTGCACGCCGACAGCAAAACGAACTGGATTACGCAGATCGCTTTTGATGCGAAGGACGATGGCCAGACCGTCACGCGGATGTTGACGCTCGCCGATCATCGCCCGGTGAATGGCGTCGTGCTGCCGCACCGCATCGAATTTTCCGGCGGGCCGCGCTTCAAGTGCAACTGGGCGACGGTGGAATACGAGTTCCCTGTCGCGATCGACGATGCGACATTCGACAAGCCATGACAGTAGGCTGTCACTACTTCGGCGGCAAGTCTGAATTCGTCCGCGGCACGAGCGGTGGGAGCGGTTGGCGGTAGCTCGGCACGACGGGGCCGACGCTGTTCGGCGGGAGCGGGGCGAACGGCTGAACTTGTAGCGGGGCGTTCGGCGATTCCTTCAAACCCGCGCTCGGTCGGACTGCGCCGCCGACGCCGATGACTTCGGGCCGGCGGGCGACTTTGTCCGCGAACACCTGCAAATCTTGGGCGATCTTTTCCGCCCGCAACAGCGTCCGCGTCAACGATGTCGCCGAGTCGTTCAAGCTGTTGTAAAGTGCGGGGTCGGTCAGCACTTTCTGCAACGTGCCATCGGCACGGTTGACCGCACGGAGCGTTTCCCGCACTTCCGCAAGCGTTTTTGAGAGTTGGTCTGCGGTAATGTTCACGTTCTTGATAATCTGATCCGCGTTTTCCGCGAGCGGCTTGGTTGCCATTTCGATGTTCTTCACCGCGCCTTCGGCACTCTTGAACGTCCCCTCGGCCGCCTTGAGCGTGCCTTCTGCCGTCTTGAATAATCCCTCGGCTTGGGCCAGTCGCGCGTTGATTTCCTTCAGCGATTTCTCGCCCTGATCGAGAATGATCGCCGCGAGTCGAATGACTTTCGTGACATCATCCGTGGCCGTCTGGACGTTCTTGAGCGTCGCGCCGAACGCTTTTTTATTGTCGTCGTTGAGCAACTCGTTCGCGTTGTCGACGGTCTTGCGAATCGCTTTCACGGTCGCGCCGACGTCTTGTTCGTTGTCCTTCACGACCTTACGAATGTCTTCGATCAGTGGTTTGGCGGTCTTGATAAAATCGCGCACATCGGCGAGCGTGGCCTTCAAAGTGGCGGCCTCAGTACCGGGTGCCGCGCCGGGCGCGTCCGCGAATGCGAGCAAGCCCTGAACCTTGTCGTTGGTGCGTCGCAACTCCGGTACGAGTTCCCGCCCACTACGTGCGAGGCCCGCGATTTCCTCGAACGCTTTCTCGATTTTCGGCACCGATTGCTCGAAACGCTGGACCGTAGCGAGTACCCGCGCCATCGATTCTTGCGCCGACGGCAACGCCCCCGATGCCTGGCGAACGAGCGTGTTCGGGTTGATCGGCGTCTGGCCTACAATCTCGATATCGGGCGGGTACGACTCGCCGCGAATCGAGATCACCTGCCCGTCAGCCGCTTGTTTCGGAACGAAATCGAGCGTGGTATCGCCGTTCAGCAGGCCGCGCGAAATCGTCGCTTCTTCGTTTTGCCGCGGCAGGTATTTTTTCTCGACTTGGATCGTCACGCGGACTTGAGCGGTCTGTTCGTCGAGGTCGAGCGCCGTCACTTCGCCGATGCGCACGCCCGATTTTCGCACGGGCGTGCCGGGTGCCAACCCCGGCGCTTCGCTGAACAACACGACGTACGTGGCGCGATTCGAGAACAGTTTCGGGGCACCGCCGAACAGAAACGTCAGGCCGGTGAACCCGGCGATGCCGAGCGCGACGAACGCACCCAACCGCAGTTTTGTCTTTCGATCCGCCATGGCAAACTCCTCACGATGCGGTCAGATAGCCTTCGACAAACTCGCGCACTTTCGGGTCGGCCGCGAGTTTCAAACCCGCAGGCGTACCGTCGTAAATGATCTGCGTGCCGCCATCGGTCAGGCGACTCAGCGGCGACAACATCACGACGCGGTTCGCCACTTTGAACACCGTACGCAGTTCGTGCGTGACGACGATGCTCGTCATCGCGCGGCGTTTCCGCGCTTGCAAAATAAGATCGTTAATCGTCTCGGTCATGATCGGGTCGAGGCCCGTTGTCGGCTCGTCGTACAACATGACGTCGGGGTCGATCGCGAGTGCCCGTGCCAGCCCGACTCGCTTGCGCATTCCGCCGGAAAGTTCGGCGGGCATTTTCGTCTCGACGTTCGCTGACAGCCCCACGTCACCGAGCCGCAGCCGGACGCGGTCGGCGATCTCGTTCTCCGTCAGTCCGCCTTTCGCACGCAGGCCGAACGCGATGTTGCCGAAGACGTTGATACTGTCGAATAATGCTGCACTTTGGAACAAGTAACCGACCCGCAACCGCAACGCCGTCAGATCGCGATTCGCCATCGTTTTCAGCGATTTTCCATCGATCTCAATCTCGCCCTCGTTCGGCGTCAGTAGCCCGACGATCATTTTCAGCAAACAGGTTTTCCCGCAGCCGCTCTCGCCGATGACGGCCACCGTTTCGCCGCGGTGAATGTCGAGGCTGAGATCGCGTAACACCTCCTGCGTGCCGAACCGAACGGTAGCGGCACGAATGCGAATCAGCGCGGCTTCGGGTGGCTCGGTCATGTTAAATCGCACTCGTCGCGGCGACGGGCCAGATCCAGTGTTGCACGGTGATCGTCAGCATCGCGAGTACGAAATCGAGTGCCAGAATCACGACGAACGAGATGACGAATGCCTCCGTGGCGGCCTTGCCGACGCCCTCCGCGCCGGCGGTGCAGTGGAAGCCGCGATGGCAAGCGATGAGGGCGATCGCGCCGCCGAACAGCATCGATTTCGTTAACCCGATGAAGACATCCCACAGGCCGACGTAGGCGCGGGTGTGTTCCCAATAATGGTACGCATCGATGCCGTAAACTTTGAGACAAATGAACGAACTGCCGAGTAGCCCCATGATGTCCGCGAAGATGGTGAGGATCGGAATCACCAACACCGCCGCGAGGAACCGGGTCGAAACGAGGTAGCGAACGGGGTCGACGCCGAGGCAAGTCAGGGCATCGATTTGCTCGGTGACGCGCATCGTTCCGAGTTGTGCCGCCATCGCGCTACCGACGCGCCCGGCGAGCATCACGGCGGTCAGAACGGGGCCGAGTTCGCGCACCACCGACATATGAATCACCGCACCGAGCGAGGTTTCCAGGCCGATCTGGTGGAACTCGCCGTACGCTTGCACCGCCAGCACCATGCCGATGAACGTCCCCGTGATCGCCACGACGCCGATACTGCCGACGCCGATATTCGAGCACGCTATCAACAGTTCCTGGAACTTCATGTGCCGCGTAAATATCCCCGAGACGGCGTGCAGCGCGAACAGCGTCCAGTCGCCGAGCGCGATCATGTTATCGGCGAGCACGGTCGAGATCGACCACGGCGGCGGTCGCACTTCGTCGGCGGTTGCGTTCTCCATCGCGACGTTCCCGTTAGTTTTCCGAATCGAACACATCGTTAAAATCGACGCGGTGCGCGTAGGGATCGTTGCCCGATTCGGGTTGTAACACGCAATGGACAACTGTAACGACCGCGTAGCCGTCACAATCAGAATAACAGGACTTTCGCGATGGAAAAGAAGATGACGATGCCCGAGACATCGCTGAGCGTCGCGATGAGCGGACTGGACATCAGCGCCGGATCGCCGCCGCGCCACTTGATGAACAACGGCAACATCGAGCCGATCAGCGTGCCCCACAAGCAGATGCACACGACGGACAAACTCGCAGTAACCGCGAGCGGCTTGACGTATTCGAGCGGCACGCCGGGGCTGTAAATGTAAGTTCGTACGAGTGCGAATAGTCCGAGCGCCACGGCGAGTGCCATACCCATCAACACTTCGCGGCGAAGCACGTGGAACCAATCGCTGACCTTCACTTGTCCGAGCGAAAGCGACCGGGTAATCAGCGTCGCGGCTTGCGAACCGGCATTGCCGCCGACGGAGTTGCAGAGTGGGATGAAGAACGTGAGGAACACCAACGTCGCCATTTGATCCTGGTAATGTTCCATCGCGTTGATCGTCAGCGTTTGCATGATGAACAACAGCGCGAGCCACTTGCCGCGGCCGATCCAGACCGTCAGGAACGGTGCTTCGATGTAGTTGCCTTCGATGGGACTGACACCCGCTTGTCGCTGGAGATCTTCGGTCGCTTCTTCGGTGAGGATATCGATCACGTCGTCGTGCGTAACGATGCCGAGCATCCCGCCATGTTCGTCGATAACGGGTACCGCGATGAAGTCGTATCGCGCGAGCAACTGCCCCGCCTTTGCGGATTCATCGGTGAAATTGAGCGACACGACTTCGTCGCTCATCAAATCGCGAACGATGGCATGACGCGGGGCGAGGATCAAATCTCGCAGAGAAATCACCCCGAGAAGTCGGCGCGGTGCGAGTGAAACCTCGGCGCGTTTTTTCGCTTCGTCGAGCACGTAGATGTAATAAATCGTTTCGCGGTCGGGTGCCTGTTGGCGGAGTTGGTCGATCGCTTCGACGGCGGTCATGCCGGGCGGCAGCCAGGCGTAATCGGTCGTCATCAGCGCGCCGACGGTGTTTTCTTGCAACTCGACGAGCGTCGCAATATCCTTGCGGTCGGCATCGTCGACGAGGCGAAGCAACGATTCGCGAACCTTCGTTGGCACGCGGCGAAGTAGCTCCACGCGGTCGTCGTGCGACATTTTGCCGATGAGTTTCCCGAACTGCGGGCGGGCGGCTTCGATCATCAAAATCTGGCGCGGCAGCGGTAGATACTCGAAGATCGCCGCTTGAATGCGAATGTCGGCGGGGGTGATGATCGACCAGATTTCTTCCTGCGTGAATTCGTCGAGTGCCGCAACGATGGTAGCGGGGTGAAGTTCTTCGCAGAGCGAGCGTAGCCCGGCCGTGTCATCGTCGGCAAGCATCAAGCGAATTTCGGGGCCGAAGAGCGGATCGGGCATGTGCCCCCCGTCCTAAATGGTTATTGTGAGAGGTATCGTCACATTGTCGATCAGCCGCGTTTTGCCGACATAAATGGCCACCGCAATTAGTGCCGGTCGGTCGATCTGTGTCAGCGGTTGCATCGTTTCATCGTCCACGATGGCCGCGTAATCCAGTCGCGATTCCGGAATCGCTTCGAGCATCCCACGTAACGCCGATTCCAGCCGCGCGACATCGCGCTCGCCGTGCAATGCCCGATCTCGCACCTCGCACAATGCGCGATAGATTTCCGGTGCCCGACTACGTTCCATAGCCGTGAGATAGCGGTTCCGCGAACTCATCGCCAGCCCGTCGCGTTCGCGGATCGTCGGTTCGATCTGCAACTTTACCGGCACGTTCAAGTCGAGGACCATTTTGCGAATGATCCGCGCCTGTTGGGCATCCTTCGCCCCGAATACCGCCACATCGGGCTGCACGATCTGAAACAGCTTCATCACGATTGTACAAACGCCGCGAAAGTGCCCCGGTCGCGATGGGCCGCACAAGTGATCGCCGAGCGTGCCAACGTCGACGAACGCGAACGCATTCGGCGGGTACATCTCTTCGGCAGTCGGTGCAAATACTAAGTCGGCACCGGCGACCGCACACGTTTCGCAGTCGGCTTCGAGTGTACGCGGGTACTTTGAAAAATCCTCGTTCGGGCCGAACTGCGTCGGGTTCACGAAGATCGTCGTCACGACGAAATCGCTCGCCGCTTTCGCCGCACGAATCAACGAGGCATGGCCATCGTGCAGCGCCCCCATCGTCGGCACGCAACCGATTCGCAGCCCGGAAGTGCGTGCGATCCCCACGGCATTTCGCACCGCAAGAATGCTGTTCGCAACCGGTATCGCACTCATTGCGGTCCTGCTTCCAAAGTCATTTTCAGGTACGCACGCGGTTCGGGAGCGTGCAGGCCGAGTTCGTTCGCAACGGTGGCGACGAGCGCCGCCGCAGCTGTCGCGTCGGCTTCCTCCGCCACGACTTCGACTTCGACGAACCGGCCAACATTATCGACTTCATCGAAGCAGATGTTCACCGTGAACTGGTTCCGCACAAGCGAGTAAATCGCGCGACTCTTGCCGACGATGGCCACGGGACGGAAGCCGAGTGCGAGGATCCAATCGACCGCGTCTTGCTCGCTCGATTCATTCACCGCGAGCGGGAGTTCGATCTCCTTGCGCGTCTTGATCGGCCCGCTCCGCTTCGGCCCTTTATAAGTCAGAATCGACTGATTGCCGATGGTTCGCAGCCGAAGCACTTCATCGGTCTTGGCGAAATCGCGATCGGGTGCGTTGAAGTAGCGATCCGTCTCGCGATGGTTTGCGGTCACAGTCGCACCCCAGTTCTTCAAGGTCGCGAGCACGACCGTCCAATCGTCCGTGCGAAATTTCTGTTCGATTTCGAGCAATTCAATCTCCTACCAATGCAGTCGCAGCCTTATCGGTAGAATAGCTTTACGGATAGCGATTGGAAATGAACGCGAGTCGTAAAAGTGAGGGACGCTGTGCCGCAGTTACACCCGGTATGCAAAGTCGGCGAGATTCCACGCGGTGAATCGATCGTAGTGACGTTGAATAAAAAAGATGTGGCCGTGTTCCACGACGATGGGAAATACTACGCCATCGACGACATGTGTCCGCACGCGGGGGCATCGCTTTCGGGTGGGCACGTCGAGAACGGCACCGTTACCTGCCCTTGGCACGCCTGGTGTTTTCGACTCACCGATGGCGCGCGGATCAATAGCCCGAAAGTGAAAACGGCTTGTTATACTGTCGAAATCGTCGGTGATGTCCTCCATGTGGCCGTGCCCGATAAACCGGAGTGAACGATGTCCCGAACGATTCGCATTGTTGCGTTCCTCTTCGCGGGCACTTGCCTGTGCGTGCTCGCTGGCACGGTGGCTTCCCAGCAAGCTAAGAAAACGGACGCGGCACCGCGGCTCGAAGCGATTGCGGACACGAAGTTGTTGATGGTCGGCCTCGCGAAATCGAACATGGATGGCCTCGGCAAAACGCTCAAAGATCGCCCCGCCGATGCGGAAGCCTGGGGCTACGTTCGCGGGCAAGCACTTCTGATCGCCGAGACGGGGAACCTGCTTCTGATGCGGCCACCGAAAACGCGGCAGGCACAAGATTCGTGGATGATCTTCTCGGTGTCGTTGCGCGATGCCGGCGTGAAAGTCGCAAAGGCCGCCGCCGCCAAAGACTACCCCGCCGCCCGCGCCGCCGTCGCCAGTATGTCCAACGTATGCAACCATTGCCACGAAGCCTTCCGAGTCGCCGAGCGCATCGTGCCGCTCGCCGATTGAGCACCACGATTCTTTTGGCCAACGGGCGATTTGTCGCGAGTGGACTTGAAAAATTCACAGTCTCCGTCATAATCTAGTTTACGAGCCGGAGTGGTGAAATTGGCAGACACGCCAGCTTGAGGGGCTGGTTCTCGCAAGAGAGTGCAGGTTCAAGTCCTGTCTCCGGCACTAAAACCCGTTGCGGGAAGCAACGGGTTTTTCGTTGATTGGTACCGCGTGACATGCTCGCGTTTGAGCAACTCGGCCTTTCGCTCGACGCCCCATCGGTAGCCCGATATTGTCTCGTCGGTTCGCACGACGCGATGACACGGGATGACAATCGCAAGTTTGTTGGCCGCACACGCGGCCGCCACCGCCCGCACCGCTTTCGGTTTCCCGATCCTCTTTGCAATATCGGTGTAGCTGGCGGTCGTACCGGGCGGGATTTGCTGAAGTGCGTTCCAGACGAGAATTTGGAACGCGGTGCCGCGAATATCTAGCGGCAGTTGGCAGTCGACGCCCGGTCGTTCGACCAACCCGATCGCGGCGGCCACCCAATGATCGAACGCCGCATCGCCACCGATGATGTCGGCTTTCGGGAAGCGATCCTGCAATTCCCTGGCGAGCGCATCCGGATCGTCGCCAAGGAAGATCGCACACATGCCAGTATCGGTGGCTGCAACCAGCACCGAACCGAGCGAGCAATCGCCGACGGCAAAGCGAATCGCGTTGGGTGTCATGCCGAGTGGCTCCATTGAAGTCGCATAAAAGCGTCGATTCGATCGAAATCCGGCAGCGTGAATCGCTTCGGTGACCGTGGCATCTTCCGACTCCAACATCTCATGTTCCGCACCGCAGCCACGCCCAATGTCGCATGCTTTCTTTGTAGAGTCTATTCATAAAAATCGTCCCGAATTGTCTTGCGTAGTTACGGCACCCCGGCTATGCGTCGCGTGGGGGAAACGTTTCGCTTACTTGTTCACCGGCCTGCACTGGGCCTCGCGATCCGTTTTTAGTGGGGGGTTCACGCCGTGTACGTTGCTTGTTCCACGTTATGTTTCAGCGGGGCACCGCTCGACGATGCCTTACGTTCGATTCGCGAGATGAATTTTACGAAAGCGGACATTGCCGTTCGCGAACGGGGCGGGCACCTGAAGCCGTCCGATTTGCTCGGCGATCTCACGAAAATCTGCCAACGAATCAAGGCATCGAACGTGCCGGTGGCGGCATTTCACGCGGCATTTCCGCAACCCGATGGCGAACTGACGCGCTCGCAGCTTCGCGCCGTCAGCCGGTTGGCCCGCTTGCTCGCGGCACCGCTGGTTTCGGTGCCAGCGGCGGACATCGGGGCCGATTTCGCTCAGGAAGTCGAACGCCTGACTGGCTGGTATAAGATCGCATCCGCCGAGGGTGTCATCCTCACGATCGAAACCAATTCGCAAACGCTCACCGCCGATCCGGACATGGCCGCCGAACTGTGCCGCCTCGTGCCGGGCCTCGGTATCAGCCTCGACCCGAGCCATTACATTGCCTCGCCGAGTGGGCCGAAAAACTACGATTGCCTGTATCCATTCGTCCGGCACGTTCGCTTGCGCGATTCGGGGAACAAACCCGATGCGTTCCAAGTTCGCGTTGGCCAAGGCGACCTGGAGTATGGCCGCATTATCACGCAACTCGATCGCTGTCGGTACGACCGAGCGCTGAGCGTGGACGTGCGAAACCTGCCGATGCCATCGTTCCCCGTCGAACCGGAAGTGCGGAAACTGAAGTACCTGCTCGAATCGTTGGTATAACGAAACGAATGGTGAATCCAACTGACAGCGGCACGAAGTCGAAATCTCGCGAATGGTCGCCCCGACAATGGGAAGGGGCGGACTACTTCGCATGGCTGAAGTTGCTCGCCCGCAACCGTTTCGCCGTCGAACCGGGGTACCTCTACATTGCGGGAATCGTCTCCGGCGTCACGTTCGCGAACACCGTACTCGGCTGGTTGCAAAACGGCATTTACGGCAGCCGAATCGCGAACACGAAACTCCCCGAAGATCCGATCTTCGTCATCGGGCATTGGCGAACGGGCACGACACTCCTCCACGAATTGCTCATTCTCGACGACCGCCACACGTACCCCGATACCTACGATTGCTTCGTCCCGAGACACAACCTCATTACGGAATCGTTCTTCAAGAATCATCTGTCGTTCTTGATGCCCCACAAACGCCCGATGGACAACATGCTCGCCGGGTGGGACCGTCCGCAAGAGGATGAATTCGCGCTCTGCTTACTCGGCCAACCGAGTACCTATACCGACGTTGCGTTCCCGAATCATCCGTCGAACGACCCGAACGCTTTGGACCTATCCGGGCTATCGCACGCTCAAAAACAAGCCTGGAAACGGACGCTCTTACGTTTCGTGCAAACGATCACCTACAAAGATCCACGCCGCATCGTGCTGAAATCGCCACCGCATACCGCACGCATTCCGATACTGCTCGAACTGTTCCCGAATGCGCGATTCGTCCACATCACGCGCGATCCCTACGTGCTGTACGCGAGTACGCTGAACCTGTGGAAGATGCTCGCCAAACGCCACGGCTTGCAGACGTTACGCCACCCCGAGTTGTTCGAGGAAAAAGTCCTTCGCGAGTATCGCATCATCCACGAACGCTACGAAGAAGCAAAAGCGATGATCCCCGCCGGACGGCTGGTGGAAGTGCGCTACGAAGAATTCGTCAAAGACATGCTGACCGGAACCGAGGCAATTTACGACGGGTTGAATCTCGGTCACTTCGCGCAGATGAAGCCGAAACTCGTCGAATATCTGGCGAAGCACAAATCGTATGAGACGAATAAATACCCGCTGTCCGATGCAGATCGCGCAAGAGTCAAAGAGCGTTGGGGCGACATTATAACAAAACTCGGGTACGACTCGCGGTGAGCAATGAGAATCGCGAGTCAATCTTCCGACACGCCAGGGAATGGTTTTGGAAAGGCCGACGGTCGGCCGCGACGGGGTGGCTGAGGAAGGTGCTTGAACGATCTTGCGAACGAAGCGAGGTGAGTCAGTCCATCGCCGAACGTGGTGTACGGCATCTTGGAACGAATCTCGCCGAGACCTTCTCCGCCAATGGCCACGGCGACGTTCTTCTTGTCGGCCACTCGGAAAAACTCGGTGTACTCTGAAAGAAACTTGTCGGGGTGAGCGATATGCGAAACGGAAATCCAGACCATTTGCGGCGAAAGCTCTTCGAGAGCCGCATGGAATGCAGACATGGGCGTGTGCGGGCCGAGGTTGATTGCGTCCCAACCATTTTCGATGAGCGTGAGTTTCGAGAGCAAGCTCGGCAAAATATAATGATCGTGTTCCGGCGCTCCGCCGACAGCGATCGGAAGAACGAGATCGGTATTCGTGCGTAAGAATGCGCGCAATTCGTAAATCGCACCGACGCACGACTGCGTGATCCGATGTTCCTGGTGTACGTCCATTTTCTTCTTTTCCCACTGTTGACCCACGTATTTGAGTGCAGGGGATATCAGTTGGTCGGCAATACCGTCGATCGTCATGCCACCGCGATACGACGTGTGAATGAGTTGGCGTATCGCTTCTGGATCGACGGCAGCTACGGCTTCGACGAACTTTTCGTATGTGGCCTGCACGTCGACACTGTTCGCGGAACCCGCACCGATCAGCAACTTGTTGAGATCGGCTTTGGGCAAATTGCCATCGCGGACGGCGCGGAGGACATCGCCGACGAGGAGTTTACGGTGGCCGCCTGCGGTGCGATGTGCGGGGAGGGTGCCGTCGTCTACCCAGCGTTTGACCGTGGTGACGCCGACACCGAGCGCGTGCGCGACCTGCGCCGTACTGACGTACTGGTTATCGACGATCGGTTGTGGCAATTCGGAGTTCGGACGGCTCATGAGTCTCTCAAAATCGTCGCGGCAAAACAATTGTGCGCGTTTCGGACGTTTTATTTTGCCTTGTGGAAACGCGAAAAACGTACTCATTTTCCAACTACCATAGCATTGCTGAGCGAATAAATCCATTTTTAACTTGACGAACGATCTGCGTCGGGCCATAAATATGGACGTATTGGACGTTTCGCAGTTGTGGTCGCTTCTTTCCTGCGGTTTCTCGGTTACAGATTAAGTGATCTTGGCACACCATTTGCAATGATTTGGTTATCATCGTTCATTCCGCATAAAAATGCGGTGGAGTCTCGAATGGAAAACGGCATGCTCGACGTGAAACCTGCGACTCGCTCGGTATCGCGAACGATCCATCGTTCGATGAGCCTACCCAGCTATGTGCGTCACGACACGTTCCGCCTGTCCAATGCTGCGAAAGTTTACGATCCCAGTCACCTCATCGCCTCGGACATTTCCTACGACGAAAAGTACATGCCGGATGAAGTGACTCGGGAACATGCACGATATATGCACTATGCCGCCCACCGAATGCACACGTCGAAGTCCGATGTCGAATTGAAAGCGTGGCACGGGATTTACTTGACGCTTCGCGACCGCATCGTGATCGGTAACCGCAAACTGATTTATCGCGCGGTTCGCCGTCGTATGGCCGTTGCGAATCGTGCGGATGATATGATCGGCGATTGTCACATCGTGCTCATCCAAGCGGTGGCCGTCTACAACCCGTGGATGGGCATCCGATTTAGCACGTACGCCTACACCTGTTTGGTTCGGGCACTCGCACGAATGTCGCAACGACTATCGACCGACTGGCTCGCACGTTCGACGTCCCTCGATTACTTACCTGATGGCGAACCCGGCGGTAAGTTTCTCCACGAACCGACCAGCAACACCAGTTTCCGCATCGATCGGTTTCTGCGCGACGATCATCCATTGCTGACGGCACGCGAGAAGTCGATTATCGGTTTGCGTTTTAATCTGAAAGAACAGACGATTTCGCCGACACTCGAAAAAGTGGGCGAAGAGCTCGGACTGTCGAAAGAGCGCGTACGACAAGTTCAGGCCAGTGCCCTCGACAAGCTCCGTAAGGCGTTGACGGTTGGAACGGCGGAGTGATTTTCACCATCCGTCACTCTCTCAAACCCTTACCGATTTCGCGAAACGGTAGGGGTTTCTGCATTTCTAAAAGACTTTGACCATGACCGGATTCTGCGTCGTTTCGCTGTCCGTTTTTAGACCGAAACCGTCGACAAGATAACCGAAGTCGCCACCGCATTCGACCGGAAGACCGGCATTCGCGACCTCAACCGCTTGACCGCCTTCACCTGGAGTGCAAAGAAATGACGATCGACTGACACCGGATTGTCGGCGAACGAATTTCTTTTGCAGAAAGCGCGCAAGTTATGCTTGATTCCCCTCACGATGGGGCCTAGTATCTGCATTCGACGACATCATCGTGACTCGCAGAAGAAGGGATCCGGATTCTGCGAGAAGTTTGCGACCCTCATAACTTCGGGTAGGAATCGTAATGGCTAAGTCGAATCGAGAAGACGTTGGCATCATCACGCAATCCCGTGCCGCTCGACTTTGCCGGCTGCTGACACATCTCGCGGGCAGTCCACTGACCCGCGAGGCGCTCACGAAAAAGCTGAAAATCGATCCGCGCAGTTTCTATCGCGATCTCGACCTCCTTCGCTCGCTCGCCATCGACATCAACTCGACCGACAACAAATACCACCTCGATGGCACCCTCGACGAAGCGCTCGATAAACTCCCCGTCCCCGACCCTGGCCTCAGCATTCGCGAAGCACTCGTCCTCGCGAAAGGCACGACGGCGATTCACAAGAAGTTGCGTACGCAACTCGAAACGCTAATCGGAACGGCACGCAAGTAACTGTCGTTTCCACTTGCACCAAAACCGACATCGGGATTATACTTCGAGCGGGGTAATCCGATACGTTTTTGTTAGCCCGACGCGCGAGTTTTGAAGTTGCGCTGTTTGCATTTTAGACAGGGCTTTTTGGAACGCCTGCGTTTCCAAATGCCAGTTTTTCGGCCTGTAGGGCCGGTTCCGTCAGCCCAAGGCAAAGCCTTGGGTATCGGTGTTGGAATGTTCATCGGCCCTGAAGGGGCCGTTCAGGATGCAACGCCCGCACGCTCAATCCATTCATTCGCGCCGTCCTGCATGCGGCCTTGGGGTGGGAGTGGAATGAACGGCCCCTTCAGGGCCGAATCGTGGGTGCGGGGGGTACCCAAGGCTTCGCCTTGGGCTGGTGGAACGAGCCTTTCAGGCTCGAAGACTGTCTGGTGCCTGCTCCCAGGATCGCATGGAAAGCAACTTCAAAACGCGCGAGCAAGGGGAGCAAGGAGTACCCGCGAGAAGGTACGACATCGCAGAAACGATAGTAATCCCTCGCTGGCGCGTCGGGCTAACAAGAATGATTGTTAGACCAGTCATGTGTCATTTCCAGCCGTGAGAAGTATATCTTCTCGCGAAATGATTCCGCATCGCGAGACTTTCCGTGAACATGATCGTCGTGATTCCCGCTCGATTCGCTTCGTCGCGCTTGCCCGGCAAACCGCTGCTCCGCGAGACGGGCCAGTTCCTCATCGAGCACGTTTACGAACGTGCGATGCAGGTGAAATCGGCCACGGCGGTCGTTGTAGCCACGGATGATTCGCGAATTTTTGACGCCGTGACGCAGTTCGGTGGCCGCGCGATGATGACCCGCGACGATCATCCGTCCGGCACGGATCGCGTGGCTGAAGTCGCGATGCAGTTCCCGAATGCCGACGTCATTTTGAACCTTCAAGGCGACGAGCCGCAGTTCGACCCCGAAGCGATCGACGCGCTGGCCACCATGATGCGCGACACTCGCACCGATGTCGGCACGCTGGCCACACCAATACGCAACCTCGCCGATTACCACAGCCGCAATTGCGTCAAAGTCGTTTGCGACGATACGGGTCGCGCGATGTACTTCAGCCGCAGCCCCATCCCGTGCGTTCGCGATGGCGAACCCGATTTCCATGCGAAACCGCCACTGTTCCTGCAACACGTTGGCATTTACGCCTACCGCCGCGAAACGCTGCTGCGGCTCGCACAAACGCCGCCGCACCCGATTGAGATGGCCGAAAAACTCGAACAACTTCGGTTGCTCGGCAGCGGTGGCGTCATTCGCGTCGGCATCATCGCGGAGGCACATCGCGGCGTCGATACCCCCGAAGATTATGCCGCTTTCGTCGAATGGACCCGCACCGCCGCACGTCGGCGCGCAGCATAGTGGCACGCGGTCGGTTGCGTCGGGCATCGCGTTCCATACGCTAAACATGGGCGAGTGGGATTACGTTCACGCACCGTGGTTCCGTCGCCCCGACGGGACCGGTGTTGGGGTTTCGGTGCTATGGCGAAGCATATTTTCGTGACGGGCGGCGTGGTCAGTTCACTCGGGAAGGGGCTGACGTCGGCATCGATCGGCATGCTCCTCGAACGCCGCGGTCTCAAAGTCCGCTTGCAAAAATTCGACCCGTATCTCAACGTCGATCCGGGGACGATGAGCCCCTATCAGCACGGCGAAGTTTACGTCCTCGATGACGGCGCAGAAACCGATCTCGACCTGGGACACTACGAACGATTTACGAATGCGCACCTCGACCGCGATTGCAACTTCACGACCGGGAAAATCTATCAGTCGATCATCACCAAAGAACGTGGCGGCGAGTATCGCGGTAAAACGGTCCAGGTGATTCCGCACGTCACCGATGAAATTAAGAGTTGCATTCGCAAACTCGTCGCTCCCGATGTCGATGTGGTGATTACCGAAATCGGTGGCACCGTCGGCGACATCGAAGGGATGCCGTTCTTCGAGGCGATTCGTCAATTCGCGCTCGAATCGGGCCGCTCGAACTGCTTGTTCATCCACCTGACGCTCGTGCCATATCTGAAAGCAGCGGGCGAACTGAAAACGAAACCGACGCAGCACAGCGTGCAGGAACTCCGCAAGATCGGCATCCAGCCCGATGTGATTATCTGCCGTACCGAGCGAACGATTCCGTCGGAGGACTGCGATAAAATCGCTCAGATGTGCAGCCTCGAGCGTCGCGCTGTCATCGAAGAAAAAGATCGCGAACACAGTATCTACGAAGTGCCGTTGAGCTTGCACACGAATAAACTCGACGAGCTGATCGTCGAGAAACTGCAACTGACGGCGACGCGACAGATCGACATGTCCGACTGGAAGGAGATGCTCACTCGCATCATCAAGCCGACCAACGAGGTCACGGTCGCGTTCGTCGGCAAATACGTCAAACACCGCGATGCGTACAAGTCGGTTTACGAAGCCCTGGATCATGCCGGGATTTTTCACGATTGCAAAGTGCGGCTCCAGCGGATCGAGGCCGAGAAAGTCGAACAGGAAGGGGCCACGATGCTGGCGGGCGTCGATGGCTTGCTCGTTCCCGGTGGCTTCGACAAGCGGGGCACCAACGGTAAAATCGAAGCGATTCGCTTCGTTCGCGAGCACAACATCCCGTTCTTCGGCATCTGTCTCGGCTTGCAATGTGCCACGATCGAGTTCGCACGTAACGTCCTCGGGCTTACCGGCGCGAATTCGACCGAGTTCGATAAACACACGCCGCACCCCGTCGTGGCATTGCTCGATGCCCAGAAGAAAATCACGCAGGTCGGCGGCACGATGCGGCTCGGTGCGTTCGATTGTCGCCTCGAAGCGGGCACGAAATCCCATGCGGCGTATCAGTCGACGGTCGTGTCCGAACGCCACCGCCACCGGTTTGAAGTCAACAACGATTACCGCGCACAACTCGAAGCGAACGGGATGCGGATTGCGGGCACTAGCCCCGATGGCTCGCTCGTGGAAGCGATCGAACTGCCGACGCACCCGTGGTTCGTGGCCGTGCAATGTCACCCAGAATTCAAGTCGAAACCGACGCACCCGCACCCGCTGTTCCGCGACTTCATCGGGGCCGCACTCGAACTGCGCCGAGCAAAAAAGAAGGCGGCCGCCGCCGTACCGCCTGCCTCCCCGATCGTGGTCGGGTAGCCGATGCCACCCGCGAAACTACCACGGGTCGCCGCCCGCATTCCACTGGTTATGCGCGAGTTGGACCGACTCTATTCGGACTCGCCGACCGAACTGAATTTCCGCACGCCATTGCAACTGATGGTCGCAGTCATGCTCTCGGCACAATGTACCGACAAGCGCGTGAACCTCGTCACGCCGCCACTCTTCGCACGCTATCCCACCGCACACGATTTCGCTACTTCGGACAAAGCCGAACTCGAATCGTACGTGCAATCGACGGGGTTTTTCCGCAACAAGGCGAAGAACATTCGGGCCGCCTGCCAAGCGCTCATCGAACGTCACGGTGGCGAAGTTCCGCGCACGCTCGAAGAACTCGTCGCGCTACCGGGCCTCGGGCGAAAGTCCGCAAACTGCGTCCTCGGCGATGCGTTCGACACGCCCGGAATCACGGTCGATACCCACGTGGGCCGATTGTCGCGCCGCCTCGGTTTCAGTAAACACACCGACCCTGTGAAAGTCGAGTTTCAGCTGATGAAACTCCTGCCGCAAGAAGCCTGGACTCGCGTTAGCCACCAACTCATTCTGCACGGTCGCCGCGTCTGCGCATCGCGAAGCCCGCAATGCGATGCGTGTACACTGGCCACGCTCTGCCCGAAAGCGGGCGTAATTTCACAATCATCACGGAAAACCACATGACAACGCACACGCTACTCGAACGATTTCTTCGCTACGTCAAGATCGACACGACCGCCGACGAGAAATCGACGACGTACCCGAGCACGCCCGGCCAACTGGTGCTCGGGCGCATGTTGAAAGACGAACTACTTGCGATCGGCTTGAGCGATGCGATTCAAAACGAGTATGGCATCGTGTTCGCAACGATCCCCGGTAACGTGCCCGGTGCGCCGACGATCGCGTTCAATTCGCACATCGACACTTCGCCAGAAACGACGGGGAAGGGCGTCGACCCGCAAATCATTCGCGACTATCGCGGTGGTGACATCCCGTTGACAGCCGACCCGACGAAAGTGATTCGCGTCAGCGACAACCCGGAGTTGAATACGCTCGTCGGCAAGACGATTATCACGACCGACGGCACGACGCTACTGGGTGGCGACGACAAGGCGGGTGTCTCGGTGATTATGGAACTGGCCCGCGTACTCACCGAGAATCCGCAGATTCCGCACGGCCCGATTCGCGTGGTGTTCACATGCGATGAGGAAATCGGTAAGGGCGTGCTACACCTCGACCCGTCGCAAATCGGTGCCGTTGTCGCCTACACGCTCGACGGTGCGGGCGTGGCCGAGATCGAAGCCGAGACGTTCTCTGCGGATCGCGCAACCGTCACGATCACGGGCATCAACATTCACCCGGCGATCGCCAAGGGGCGGATGGTGAACGCGGTCAAGATCGCGGGGACGTTCCTCGACCGCTTGCCGAAACGCTTCCTGTCGCCGGAGACGACCGACGGCCGCGATGGCTTCGTTCACCCGTACCAAATCGAGGGCGGCGTGGCGTGTACCAAGATTCAAATTCTGCTTCGCGATTTTGAAACGGCAGTGTTGAACGAGCGTGCCGAGATGCTACGCGAAACCGCACGCACGGTCATTCGCGATTTCCCCGAAGCAACGATTGCCGTCGATGTTCACCAACAATATCGGAACATGCGCGACGGAATCGCGAAGGAGCCGCGTGCCATTGCGTACGCGGACAAAGCCGTCACCCGTGCAGGCTTGGTGCCGAAGCATTGCATCATTCGCGGTGGAACCGATGGCTCGCAGTTGACCGCGAAAGGCCTGCCAACGCCGAACCTTTCGACGGGCGAACACAGCATTCACTCGCCGCTCGAATGGACCTGCCTCGAAGAAATGGAAGACGCGGTGCGCGTCCTCGTGGAACTGGTTCAGGTCTGGGCGGGGAAGTAGCGAACTTAGCGGATCCACTCGAACAAGCCGATGCGGTGGCCATCGGGGTCGCGTAAAATCGCACGGCGATAGCCTTCTTCGCTTTCGGTGGTGTCGTCGTCGGGGACGATGTTGAGCTTGGAAAGTCGGGCCAGTTCCGCCGTCAGATTTTCGACTTCAAAGTAGACGATCGATTGGCTATCGACTTTACCCGTGTCGCGATGTTCGCGGAGCGACAGTTGCCCGCCGGCATCGAACTGGACGTATTTCTTGTCGGTATCGTTGACTCTCACGTGCAAACCGAGCTTGTCGCGATACCACGCCAACGACTTGGCAATGTCCGTCACGGAAAGTTCGGTCATGTAGAGCTTCATGAATCAACCTCCAAAAAGTTTGCCGAACGAGCCGCCCTGCCCTGCCCCCGTTTCGCGGAACAGCACCGACTCGCGTTTGAACTGCCGGACCGCGAACCAGAGTGCCGCCGTCACACATACCGTTAAACCACCGATCACTGAAAAAAAGTAACCCCACGGCGTCGGGTCGCTCGATATCGACAGCAATTTTTGCTGCAATAGTAACGCACCCGTAATCGGTACGAGCGAGTTGCCCAGGTTCAATTCGGTGCCGGGCAGCATGGTACTGAAGGCGAGCGGCATCGCGATCAGAATCAGCGGCATCAGGTAGTATTGGCCCTCTTTGGTGCTGCGTGCGAACACTCCGAGTGCCACGCAGATCGCACTGAAGAACATCGCCAGTGGGAAACCGACGATGATGCAGCCAATCAACCCCGGCCAGTTCAGGATCGGGAACCCGAGTACCCAGAGTTCTACAATCAGCGCAACGCCCGCCAACCATAATACGTTCCAGATCACCGACCCAAACGAGAAAAATGCAACCGCGAGAAACTTGCCGAAGACGATTTCGTTTCGCTCCGCTGGGCTGATGAGCAACGTCTCCATCGTGCCGCGTTCCTTTTCCCCGGCCGTCAGATCGACGGCGGGTTGAATCGAACCGGCGATGATCCACATCATCAACAAGAACGGGAAGATTCGCACGAACTGATCGCGCAGTTCGTCCGCAGCCCGCTTCGCCTTCGGTTTCGATGCTTGGGGTTCGTCGATATCGAGGACGCGATCGAACTCCTTCGGCAAGCCCGCACGAACGAACCGCGCCTCGCGCAGCTTGCCTTCCCAACGCCGCACGATTTCGGTGAGGCGCATCGTGGCCAGCTTCGATTTCTCGTCGCCATCGCGATTTTCGATCTTTAACTTCACCCGCGTCCCGGCTTTCACTTGTTCCGAAAAGCCTTCGGGGATGATCAAAACGACATCGACGCGCTTTTCGCGCAGTGCGGTTTCGGGATCGCCAACGAGTTCGATACCGACGATCGTACCCGCAGCCATCTCCGTGTCGGTGGTTGCGTCGACGAACTGATCGCCCACCAACAACGGGTTCGCGTCTTTCTCGGCAGACAGCCTATTCCAGCCAACAATGCCGACGACGGTCTTTTGTTCGGTAATCGACTTCGCAATCAGAAGCCCAGCGATGCCAAAGAACGGATAGAGAATCGCGGGCATCACGAGAATCAGCAGCACCGTGCGACGGTCGCGTAAGAGGTCGCGAGTTTCACGCATCGTGATTAAGCGGATGATCGACCAGCGCATAGTGGCTCGGGTAAGATGTGCAAACGAAAAAAACGCGACGGATATCCTCGTGAAAGGATATCCGTCGCGTGGTGTCTCCATCCCATTGGACACTAGTGGGATGAATATCTGACCCTGCGGGGAGTCGAACCCCGGTCTCAACCGTGAAAGGGTCGTGTCCTAGGCCTCTAGACGACAGGGCCATAACATCGCACCGTTTTTTTAGAGGGTTGGCGTAGAGGCGTCAACCCCCGAAGGCGTTTCCGTGCGGAGTTGTCGAAATTAGCTGTCGGGTATCGCGCATGGGCTACGTGAGCGGTCCCTTCAGGACCGAAGAACCAGCAATAGTGATCCCTCGCTGGCGCGTTTTGAAGTGGCGCTTTCTCGATCCGGAATAGCACGTACCCAGATCGTGTTCGAGCCTGAAAGGCTCGTTCCATCAGCCCAAGGCGAAGTCGGCGTAGCCTTGGGTACCCCGCCGCACCCACGATTCGGCCCTGAAAGGGGCCGTTCAGACAACACCCATAACAAAACCTCACCGCAAACAGGGCGGTGAACGGCCCCTTTCAGGGCCGATGGACATTCCAACAACGATACCCAGGCCTCCGCTCGCTTTGCTCGCTCCGACCTGGGCTGATAGAACCGGCCCTACAGGCCGTAAGACTGGCATTTGGAAACGCAACTGTTCCAAAAACCCGTGTCGGAACTGCAATTTGGCGCAACTTCAAAATGCGCAAGCAAGGGTGAAAATCCAACACCCACACGAACACCATTAGTCAAACAATCGCAGGCGATCCGACGTAAGTCGGAATTTGCGAGGTGTCGCGTGATGACGTGAAAGTGTCTCCAAGTGTCGTGAGAAAGTCGCGTCCGGTCGATTTTGTGTCGTGGTCGGTCGATTTTGTGTCGCATCCGGTCGATATTTGCGCCGGTTTTTGAAACGATGGCAATCGGCGTAACCCACAATACGGGTTCGAGATGCGGGATACGCATCCGTATTTCGCGATCAAAAAGGCGACTTTTTGGGACTCAAAAACCGAAAAAACACCCCAAAAAACGGTTTTCGAGCCTTCGCAATTCGGACTTACGTCGATTTTGCGGAGTCGTCTCACTCATTTCCACTTCACGGCTTTGGCAACGCGATCGAGTTCGGGTCGTTCGAGCGGGTGAAAATCGTCGGGTTTGATACCCTGTTCGGCCGCCCTGCGATACGCATCGACGGCACCCTGCATCCGATTCGCCTTCAGATATGCTTGGGTCAAGTGAAACTGCTTCACGGCCGAAGGGGCATCGGCAATGGAACGCTGGAGGTCGGAGATCGCTTCTTCGGCTCGGTTGGCCCGCGTGAGGATGACGGCACGGGTATCGAGAAACTCGGCATGGGGGCCGGTAACCGCAAGTGCCGCATCGATCAGCTGCATCGCTTCCTCGGTTTGGCCGTCTTTGACGGCAATCAGGAACGCGAGGTTATTCAGTGCCACCGCCTGTTTTGGCTCGCGGACCAGGATCGCACGGTAAATCGCGATCGCTTCGGCGTACTGTTCGCGATATTGTTTCCATTCGGCTTGCTGGATCATGATTGATAAGGATTCTTTCGCGGCAGCCAGCCCACGTTCGACGCGCTGAATATCATCCGACGTCGGTTTGCCAGCGCGGACCGATGCGATACAGGTTTGTGCCACGGCTTCGTGCGGGCAGGTTTTCCATGCCCCGTCGCAGATGGTCAGAGCATCACTCAGACGATCGTGCCGCGCGAGATACCCCGCCAAGAGAAGAACCGCACGCGGATCGGGCGATTTTTTCGCGTAATCGCGGTACAGTTGCTCGGCTTCCTTGGCATTCAACTCTTCGAGTAGACGTGCGGAACCGAGTTGCGTTTCGAGATTTTGCGTAGCCGCAAACGCGACGATGCGTTTGGCGGCTTCTTCGCCGCGTCCGCTTTTCACAGCGTATCGCGCACGCAGTTCCATCGCAATCGCCGACTCGCCGGTGATCGCGACCAGACGTTCGATCAGCGGTTCCACTGAATTCGCGTCGCCGTGGGATAACAACGACCGCGTGTAATGTGCGAGGTAAACGGGATTCCGCTCGTGGGTTTTCAGGATGGCCGAAAGTTCCGACTGTGCCAACTGCCAACGTCCATCGCGTTCGTAAAGTTGCGCCAAGAGGTAGCGCAAATCGGGCGGCATCGCGGCATTACTGGTAATTTCGGTTTCGAGAAGCTGAATGGCTTCCCGTCGGTATCCCGGTTGGAATGCGAGAATCATGGCGCGGACGGAACGGTCGGCAGAGGTGGATTCGTTGCGGCTGGCATTTTCGGCGAGCAAGGTTTCCGCTTCTTGGAAGCGGCTGTAACCGCCGAGGCGTGCGAGCGTGATGGCGAGTGAACGGCGTGCCCACACGACCGTCTCGTCATTTTTCGAGATCGACAGAAGTTTTCGGAGCGACGCTTCGGCTTTCGTCCACTCGCCAGTGCGTAACTGGAAGCCGGCCACGGCTCGAATGGCGTACGGATCGTTCGGCCTTGCAGCGAGTATTGCGACATATTCATCGGATGCCTCTTTCATACGGCCGAGGACTTCGTAACCGGCCGCCATCATGGCGTGAAGTTGTGCCTCGGGGATTTTCGCTTTTGCGGCCAACAGTTCCGCCGTTGCCTTTTTCGGATCGGTTTTTGCATAAAGCACGACGAGCGCGAGCCACGGTTCGGGCGCAGCTACGTTCAGATCGCGTGCTTTGCGAAACGCCGTTTCGGCTTCTCCGGCTTCGCCGGCCAACAAAGCCATTTCCCCGAGCCAGAGATACTCTTTGGGATCTGTCGAATTCTGCCCTACGGTTTTGCGGGCTTCGTCCAAACCCCGGCGGCGGTTCTCGGCTGCACCCGGTGCCTCGCCTTGCGAGGTCAGTAACGACAACGCAACGGTGGTGCCTTTCAGCCCACCCTTCGAGATCGTCTGATCCGGAAGTTTGCTCAGCAGTGTCCGCGCATCGACGTACCGCCCCGCCTTGGTTAGTAGCTGAACGATTTTGCGAGTCGTTTCGATCGGTACTTGCCCCGATTCCGCGAGCGCCTCGTATCGTTCGAGGGCTTTGGCAGTCTGCCCGTCGAGTTCGTAAAGTTCAGCATCGACGATTTTTACTGGAATCCAGAACGGTCGCGAGGTCATGGCCACGGAGAGGAATCTTCGTGCGGCTGGAATTACAGTACGGTCGCCTTTTCGGGCTTTGGCAAGCAAAAGATCCGCTTCCGCATACGCGGACAACGCGCCGCCATTTCCTTCGATTCGTGTGAGTTCCGCAATCACATTCCGGCAGGTCGGCATATCTTCGCGTTTGGCAGCCAGTTCGAACAACCGAAATCGGGTCTCCGTGTCGTTCGGCCGAAGGTCCGCAAGCTGACTGCACACGCGCTCGGTCGATAACGTATCACCGACCTGAATATACCGATCGCGTAAACCCGCAAGAAATCGTTCGCGTTCGGGTACGGCAAGTTTAGCCAGTTCTTCAGTCTCGGTTTTCAACAGGCGTGCGGGTAGATCGGCACCGGCCACACTTTGTTGATGGCGGATACGTGCCGCCGACCAGTCTGCACGCGGGCCAGTGGCACTCTCGGCATCACCGATTGTCGCCAGTAACCGCGTTGCGTCTCCGGTTTGTACAGCCGCGTCGATCAAATAGACCCAAGGGGCAAATTGCTTCGGGTCTTTGGTGCGGATTTCGTCGACGAGTTTTCGGGCTTCCTGTTTTTTATCTTGTGCAGTAAGTAGTTCGAGCCGCAAGACGCTCGTATCAACCTTTGAGATTTGCGTAAGATTTGCCATCAGTTCCTCCGCAGATTTCCAGTTTCGTTCGGGCTCAGGCAGGCGAAGATTTTTCCGAATCGCTATCCGTAGAAGCTCGGTCTGCGCATCGGTATCGCTCGTGGGTAACCTGCGATATTGCCGCTGGGCTTCGTCGATTTGGCCGAGTGTCATCAGGGTAGCAGCAAGCATTTTTCGAGCGGGAAGCCAGCCATCTTCGATCTGGAGAGCCGCCCGGCACGCAATGGCCTGTTGATCGGGATTCCCGAGACGTCCGAAGCATTCGGCCTGCATGAGGTACGTCATTCGCACGACCAGTGACGGTGGCGTCTGCGTCGATTGAATCACTCGATCGAGACGAATGCGGGCCGCATACCAATCGGCTTTCTGGAAGCGTATCCGACCTTGTAGGTAGTCGCCGATCCAACTGCTGCCCTTGTCGCCGAGTTGCGATATCAGCGTCTCGGATTGTTCCGTTTGCCCGAGGTCGATCATGAGATTGACGAGTTGCCAGAGATCTTCCATCCGTTTGGGCGGTTTGCCGGTCAATGGTTGAATGAGTATCGACGCACGTTCGCGGTTCCCTTCGAGTAACGCCAATTGGACCGCCTTGAGCGAGTAGCGATAATCGGCAGGATACTGTTTCAAGCCGATGTCCACATTTCGTTGTGCCAGATCGCGTTGATTGCGATCCATAGCTACGTCGATCATCAATAAAAGGACTTCATTATTTTTGGCCCAAGGCTCGTCGGCGGTGGGTGTAAGAACAGTTGAGGCTTTGTCGAGGGCACCCCATCGCATGAAATACTGCCCAGCCGCTATGCGAACCTCAGCGGCATCGCCGCTTCGTTTGACGAGTCGGGAAATCTCAGCGTCTGCCAAGTCTGGTTTCCCGTGTTGTGTGCGTAGGAAGGTCGCGTATTGCACCGACAACCGCGCGTGCGTCGGAGCCGCATCCACCGCTTTTAGAAACCACTGGTCAGCGGCATCGAGTTTCTTTTCGCCGATCTCGACTTCTGCTTGCTGGCGAGGCATTTCGACATCTGCAATACCCAATTGTCGCATATCGACGAGATAATCTCGCGCCTCCTTAAACCGTTGTAGTTCCAAACACAACGGCACCAACGCACGGCACAATTCCCCTTCGCGAGGCGAACGTCGTGCCGCATCACTCAGTTTCGTATATGCTCGGAAACGATCTTGTGGGCTTACTGCCAACTTGTGAATCAACAGTGCATAGCGAATTCGAGCTTCGTCATTAGATGGGTTCAACAAAATATAGTGTTCGTAAAACTCGAGTGCCAACTTTTGTTGACCTGCCTCCTCAAGCTGAACCGCTTCAGAAAACAACCCTCGCGACGTTCGACGGAGTTGATACCCATGTAGGAAGTGGACGCCGACAGCGAGAGCCGCTACGCCGAGGATGAGGCACAAACCGAACTTGAAGTTCAATCGCTTCTGGATTCGCATGGCTCGGTTCTCTCTGTCGCAAGTTTACTATAATTCTTACTTGGTAAAGAGTGCGCGGTTGACACTCGGCATGAAGATCGAGAGGAAATCGTTGAGCGGTAAATCGTCTTTCGGGGCTGTGTCTTTCGTGCCGAGTGGGCGAATGACATACAGTTTGTGTAGTACATTTTGCGTTGCGAACTCGATACGAGGGTTATTGGCGGCCACCCACGTTCCGTCAGTCGTCCACCCCCATAAAACCGTGTATTGTTCGACCGGGGAATTGCCTTTTTCAAACCGCGTCGTCCAAAACCGTGCGGTTAATTGTTCAAAAGGCAACACAACCGGTTCGGTAACCATCTGGAATCCGATACCCTTGAAGCAAATGTCGGGGGTATGAACCGATATCGGACCCGGCTTACCGCAAACGAGGAGTATCGAGACAATTTGATTGGTATCTTTCCGCGTGTAGGTTCGCATCACGTGCCCCGACAATTCCGCAAGCGCCACCTCTTCGCGACTCAGTTCACGATCCGTACTTTCCCAATCGCCGATGGTTTTCGGCAATGTTTCTAGCTGTTTCGCGGCCACGTCGAGAGCATCGGAATGCGTCCAACGACCTGTCCATAGGCCTTCGCCGAAGCCAAATGAAATGGCAAGAACCCAAGCTGAAATCCACAGTGCGATTCGCATACCGTTCTCCGTTTACTTGCCACTGAATCCATCTGTGCGAGTGGGGATGTTCGCGACCGATCCGATCGCACGTTCCGGCTCAATATCGAGGATCAATCGGGAAACAATCTTCATGATGATCCAGAGCATTCCGAGCGCGAGCGGCATCATCAGCCAGCCGGCAAAGTCGTGAAAGACACGGTCGGCAAATTCGCGACTGACCAACTTGTGAAGTATTCCCGTCGAGGTGATTCGGATGATGTTAGCGAGGAGCGCAACTGGAATTGTGCTCGCAAGTACGATGACCCTTTCGTACCATGGTCGTTTCATAAGAATTGCAACAGCCGTTGTCAATGCAAGGAAAATCATAACCATACTCAATCCGCTACACGCCTCGACGACGCCGAGACGGACGCCATCACTCATGCGTATGGTGTTACCCTCCGCAACCGCAACGAATCCGGCGGTTTGAAGTAGGTATGTACTGACCGCCGTCGCGACGCCTTGCAACGGATGCGTGAGTGCAATTTCAAATCGATACGGCAACGGGATCATGAAGACGAGAAATGCGACCGCAGGCCAGGCCCAACGGAAACCACTCGTGCCGTAGGCAAGAATCGCCATGCCGAGCAGCACGGGTAAGAGAGAGAGTGCCGTGAACCAATCGTTGTAGATTAGCACTCCTCCTGCGCGAATCGCCAGCCCGACAACGACGACCAATAGCCCATATCCATGAGATCGGCGGTGACCCGATTGCAAGTGTGCGCGACGGAACCACAACAAATACACGGCAAACAAAGGCACGAAGTAGCCGTGCGAATAACGCGGATCGCGATCCCATTTGACCCACATATTCGCCCAGTTCTGCCAGTAAACCCACGCAATTACGACAGTGGTGATGATACCAGCAATCGCAATCTTGTGGTACTCTTCGAGGAACGACCGCCTTGGCACAGGTGACGACATAGGTTTCTGCGAGTGGTGTCAGTTTATTCCTCGTAATTGTATTGTATCGATATCTGCGTTACTTACCATGTCTCACCCAAGTTTGATGCCGGGATTTTCTCGCAATAAGGCGATCGGCGCGTAGAGTTTTACCCCATTTGGTCTTTTCGGTGTCATTCGTTTTGTAAGATGATCGTATGCGACACGACCCCGTACCCGAGTCCGAGTCATGACCGACTCCATCACCGACGACCTGCTTCGCTTCGCGGCCCACAGTCTCACCGGGCACCGAAGGCGAC
>JAYWCL010000210.1:0-2412 GCA_043780595.1 Limnoglobus sp. | reverse complement strand
GCCGCTACGACCCCATTCGGGGTCGGTGAAATCGCGAGCGTACCCCAGGTGCGCGGACGCGACCTGGGGCTAATCGCTGCAATCCCTCCGGGATAAAGACAACGCTCGACCGCGGGAGGAAATTCCGGATGAATTCGCCGTCATCACCGTAACAAAAACGGGAACAAAACGGTTGCGGAAATTCGATGGGAAGCCCAACTTCACGTCACCTGGGGATTACACCCACAATCCACATGGTTTCGCGTTGCAGATTTGGTAGCATTATGCGTTGATCTCTACTCGCCCGCCATGCGGAGTCGGAACTATGCCTGTTGTTCCCCCGAAAGTTTCGCAACTCGTCGCCGCCAAAACGCCGCACGAGCAGACGGTGCTACAAACGCAGATCTCCGAGACGGATCGGCATATCGATCGGATCGTTTACGAACTTTACTGTCTGACACCTGACGAGATCCGGATCGTCGAGGAGGGCGCGGGGAACTAACAATGGCGCATAAACCGATCCAATTCAGCGGCCATGCACGCTTCGAAATGAAGCGACGCGGCATTTCGTGCGCTTTGGCCGAGGCTACCATTCGCGCGCCGGGGCAGGTCGTGCCATCCGTGAAGGGGCGCGACAGTGAGGCTGGTCATGCCACAGCAAACATTGGTCTAATTTGGGGAAGGGCTGCCAATCCATTCGCATTGCTCGGCAATTTGAAGAATCTTGCTAAATGCAATGGCGCAACAACGCTTCGAATCGTAGCAGATTTTTCAGAAGAGTTGGCACCAGTTGCCATCAGAAAATATGGATTCGTACAGCTTGGAAACGATGGAAAATATGTTCTAGATATTATTTTGTAACTTATTGTGTGGACAAAATGCCAATGTATATAACGCCTGAGAATCGTGCTTTTCGCACGCTTAAAAAAATCAGTAATTTTGCGTCGCATATGATGGGTTCTATGCCAAATTATGCTTCAGAATTTCCAGATGATGTTGTTGGCCGTGTGTTTGGCGTGTATGAAAATTTGCCCGGCACTCCAAATAATTATATCTTGTTAGCGGATTTTGGACTTGTATATATACTTGATGGAGTGCAATTTCGGGTGGACTATACTTCAATATTTGGCATAAGCTACCTACCGTCTCCTCGCACAGGATTACCACCAAGGCAGATTAGTCTCAATTGTGACAATCGGGTTAATGTCGTTCTATCGGTACATGGTCGAAGCGGGAAAATGCTTGATATACACAGTTTCATGCGTTACTTATTGCGAGTTTGCGAAGATGCGACAGGTCGTATGCCGCATTGTTTCCTCGAACCTTGAGTTTTTGACCACTGATTGACAATCCATATTCCAATCTATCGGTGTTTTTTGTGGTCACGACGCTGCGTGTCGAAACGGTTTGCAATTCGTATCTGTTCGCGAGCTACGATGCGGACGGCGGGCAACATCGTCACACAGGTGCAGCGGCAGTTCAACGGTTTGGGACAACTGACACGCGAGTGGCAGTCGCATAGCGGCGCGGCGAATACGAGTACAACGCTGAAGGTCCAGTATGCCTACTCGGAAATGGCGGGCGGGGCGAATCATTCGCGATTGACGACAATGACCTACCCGAGCGGATACGTGGTAACGTACAACTACTCGAGTGGCTTGAATGGCAACATCAGTCGTCTCTCGTCGCTGTCGGATTCGACGGGCACACTCGAGAGTTACGATTACTTGGGGCTGGGTACGGTCGTGCAAAGAAGCCACCCACAACCTGCGGTCGACCTCACCTTCCTCGGCACCGGGCCAGGAAGTGGCGGAGATCAGTACGTCGGCCTCGATTCGTTCGGCCGCGTCACCGATCAAAGAAGACGAAAGCGCTTATCATGTAATGACGGCCTACAAGACCAGCAGTATCAAGAAATACTGGAGTGAATCATGAAGGTGATCTACGACCGGGAAACCGATACCCTTTCGATCATTCTCCGTTCTGGCAAAGTCGCCGAAAGCGACGAGACGCGCGAGGGCTTGATCATGGATTACGATAAGCTCGGCAAGCTGATTTCCATCGAGCTTCTCGATGCGTCCGAACAAGTCACGAGTCCCAATGCTATCGAGTTCGCTTTGGCGGGCACGTAGGAATTTCCATTTCGCAACTCGCCGCCGCCAAAACGCCGCACGAGCAGACCGTTCTGAACGCGCAGATCGCCGCGACGGATCGGCACATCGATCGGATCGTTTGGCTGGTGCTGTCCATCATACCAAAGTCGTACGCAATGCGGGCCACCCACGCGAATTCGCAAAGTCAAAAAATCGGAGACGATCCGACGCAAGTCAGATTTGGGCATGGTTCCAATCGTGGCGGCGTCGGGTAGCAGGAAAGTGGTTTCGGCACTTACCACCCACCCCTCCGCGAACTCACTCCCGAATTGCGGAATGT
>JAYWCL010000209.1:0-8691 GCA_043780595.1 Limnoglobus sp. | reverse complement strand
GTTAGCTACATTCCGCAATTCGGGAGTGAGTTCGCGGAGGGGTGGGTGGTAAGTGCCGAAACCACTTTCCTGCTACCCGACGCCGCCACGATTGGAACCATGCCGCAAATCGAAACCCACCTCATTTTACGCGAAGCCGTGGTGGCCGAGCCAGCGTTCGGCATCGAGTGCGGCCATGCAACCTGTGCCGGCGGCGGATATGGCTTGGCGGTAATAATCGTCGGCGACATCGCCGGCCGCGAACACGCCATCGACGCTGGTGTAGCTGCGGGCGACGGTCGTCCACTGGATGTAGCCGCCTTCGTTGAGCTTCACCTGGTTGTTCAAAAATCCGACGTTCGGCGTGTGGCCGATCGCACAGAACATGCCCGAACATTCGATGTCTTCGCTCGCTCCCTTTGCGGTATTCTTGAGTCGAACGCCGGTGACGCCGAGCTTGTCTTCGCCGAGAACTTCTTCCACGACGGAGTTCCAGCGAATCTCGATTTTGGGGTTCGCGCGTGCCCGGTCGGCCATGATCTTGCTCGCCCGCATGACATCGCGACGCACGACCATGTACACCTTCGTTGCAAATTTCGACAAGTAGATCGCTTCCTCGCAAGCGGAGTCGCCCGCACCGACCACGACGATCGGCTTATTGCGAAATCGCGGCAACGCTCCATCGCACACGGCACACGCGGAGACGCCGTTGTTCTTGAAACGCTCTTCGCTCGGCAGGCCGAGATAGTTCGCACGTGCTCCGGTAGACAGGATCAGCGTGCGGGTTTCGACTGTGCTGCCATCGTGCATCGTCAACGTGAACGGCTGTTTCTGGAGATCGACCGAGACGACATCTTTCGATTCGATTCGCGTGCCGACATTCACCGCCTGCTTCCGCATGAGCGCCATCAGTTCCGGCCCTTGAATGCCGTGATTCGGCTGCGGTTTGTTTGCGGACACCCAGTAGGGAAAGTGCGTGTCGTCGGGCGAAAGTGCGGTTCGCAGATACTCGCGGGTGTCGCCAGTCGGCCAACCGGGGAAGTTTTCGACTTCGGTCGTCAGTGCCAGCTGGCCGAGCGGCAACGTGCCGTTCTGGTTGTTGCGTTCGTCGTAGGGGTTGCCTTGAAAGACGAGCGGCGTGAGGTTGGCCCGTGCGGCATAAATCGCCGCCGTCCATGCAGCGGGTCCGGAACCGATGATGACAACATTCTCGGGCATGAAACACTCCGTGACGGTAAGGAAGCCAGCGTTCTTCATTCAAATTGTAGTCGGCGGCTCGCAAAATTCTGGTTCGCAGTTCGCGGCGAATCGCACTATTGTAAGGATAGTAGCCCGAACGTCGGGACGACACCGAATCCTCCGACCCCGCACCGCCATGCTTCGGCTCACCGACCTTCGCGAAATTCTACGCTACGTCCCGCGGTTTCGCGACAAAGTCTTCGTGATCGCCATCGATGGCGCTGTTGTCGAAGACGACAACTTTCCGAACATCTTGCTGGACATCGCGTTGTTGCGCAGTTTGAGCGTGCGTGTTGCGCTCGTTCATGGGGCGGCTCATCAAATTCAACGCTATGCGAAACAACTGAATATCACGCCGTCGGATACCGACGGAACGGGCGTAACGGACACGGAAACGTTACAAATCGCCATCACTTCGGCGAATCGCGTCACGCACGAAATTCTCGAAGGCTTGTGCGCGAACGACCTCCGCGGGGCCTGCCCGAATGCGATTGTCGCGCATCCGGCGGGGATTCTCGGCGGCGTCGATCATCGGTTTACGGGCCGCGTCGAACGGGTCGATTCCGGGTTACTTCACAGCTTGATGGAACACGACATCGTTCCCGTAATCCCGCCACTCGGCTGCGATGGCCTCGGTCATTCGTATCGCTTGAACTCCGACGCGGTGGCGGTGGAAATCGCGAAAACATTGCGGGCGGTCAAGCTGATTTACCTCACGACGGAGGGTGGCATTCGCGGGCCGAAAGGCGTTATCCGGCAGATGACCGTCGAGGAAGCCGATGCGTATTTGAAGAAGTCGAAGTCGGAATTGTCATCGGGAGCGATTACCAAAATGACGTACGCGATCCGTGCGGGCAAGGAAGGCATCGAGCGAATCCACATCATCGACGGTCGCGAAGAGGCAGGGCTGCTGAGCGAGGTGTTTTCCAACGAGGGCATCGGCACGCTGATATATACGAACGAGTATCAGGCGATCCGGCCCGCACAAAAGAAGGATGTGCGGGCCGTGTACGCGCTGATTCAGCAAGGCATTCAGGCAGCCGAACTCGTGAAGCGAACGCGAGTCGATATCGAACGGCAGATCGGAGATTATTTCGTGTTCGAGGTCGACCGGAACCCCGTCGCGTGTGCGGCACTGCATACGTACCCCGATGTCGGCAAAGCCGAACTTGCGTCGGTTTACGTCGATAATCGCTACGAAAACAAGGGCATCGGCGGGAAACTGATCGCGTTCATCGAGAACACGGCCCGTGCGAAGGGGTTCGCGGAACTGTTTTGTTTGTCCACGCAGGCGATCAACTACTTCATTCAAAAGGGCGGGTTTCGACTCGGCACGCCCGACGATCTCCCCCCCACTCGGCGCGAGTTGTACGACCGGAACAATCGGCGTTCGCAAGTTCTTGTGAAAAAACTGGCAGTTTCGACCTGATACTTCCGAGAAGCGACCGCTTGTGACGGCCTTGCGGCTCGTGCCGCATTCCGTTGCCCTACATGATGTCGCGTACTCATTTCCGGCCCGTTTCGCGTTCGTTCGCTGGCCGATACTCATTTCGCACCAGCCCATTCGACCCACGCGGAGCCGCGAAATGGCCACGTTTTTGATTCTGCCACCCCGCGAGTTGCTCGAACATGCGTTCCGCGAATTCGCGAACCGCGTGCTGCCTGGCGTGACAATCCCGGCGGATGTTACCGAAGAATTTCTCGAACGGATTTTGCCCGTTCAGTCGGACGACACGTACGCGGTGCATCGCGAAGATCTGCCGGACGGCGACAACTTAGCGAGCATTCTGTGCGAAGCGTTTGGCGGCGAAAGTGGCGACCGAATCATCGAGGTGGGGCCACCGCGAACGCTGTCGGTTGCGAGCGTGCGCGAGTCGATCATCCCGGCATTCGTTACCACCGCCCGTGCGGCGCGATAGAATCACATTTAGCACACGACCCCGAATGGGACACTCGAACGAAACGCACCATGAACACGCCCGACGACGATTCTCCTTGGTCATCTCTCGCCGAGGAACTCGGTCTCGACTCCACCCCGGCGAAATCACCACCCGCAAACCTCGATGGCGAATGGGTTGCGGTGGACGAGCACGATCACGACATGGAAGACACTGTCGTTCTCGCGGAGTTGCACGCGGAGCCAGTCTGCGAAGATTCCGAAGAAGGCGACGAAACCGACGGCCCCGAGAACGGTGAAGCACCGGGCGAAGCGGGACGCAGGAAGAAGCGTCGTCGCCGTCGCAAGAAAAAGGGCGGAGTTGCCACCGCACAACCGGGCGAAGCTGCGGAAGCGACCGATACGGAGAGTGGCGAAGAATCGGATGCGTACGTCGAAGAAGAAGCCGAGGAGTACGGCAGCGTGGCAACGGTCGCGCAGAATCACGATGAATCGAACGATAACGTCATGCGGGACATCGTCGCGACTTGGAACGTGCCATCGTGGGAACAGATCGTGACGGGCTTGTATCGTCCGGGCCACTAACTTTCCGCAGCCGGAGTCTATCCTGTGGCCAATGCAATAATCGACGTGGTTAGTGCGGACGATCTTCCGCAAATCGTCGCACTTTACAATCAGATTTTCCGGCCGGCGCGAACGATCGATACGTTCCACCGTCGCTTCCAGGGGCGACACAACCCGCTGTACATGATCGCGAAAGTGGGCGATCAGCCAGCGGGGTTCTTTCTCGGTTTCGAAACGAAACCCGATACCTACTACGCCTGGTTCTATGGCGTATTGCCGCAACATCGCCGTTCGGGCCTCGGATCGCAACTGATGGAAGCGGCCCAAGCTTGGGCTGCTAAACAGCAATACGAATCGATCCGCCTCGAATGCTACAATCAGCAACGCCCGATGTTGCACCTCGCGATCGAACTCGGCTACGACATCGTCGGCATGCGGTGGGATGCCGACCGAAACGGCAATTTGGTGATATTCGAGAAGCTTCTCATCGCCGCAAATTGAGGCATCTACTCATGCCATCAGGTAACCGCGTAGTTTCACGAATAGCGATGTGCAGCGGTTACGCCACGATTCATCGTGCAACAAACTCGGATGGCCGGGCAGAAAATGCACGTCGATACTCAGGCGATTGTCGGCACCGGTGCCGATGCGTTTCATGAACAGTTGCACTTCCAAGGGGCCATCGGCTTTTTTCCCGAAACCGAGCCAGCCGAGCGCACCGCCTGCCCCCGTTTTGTTCAGCCGTACGCGAATCAGGCCGGCTAGATTTTCGATGACATCGCCTGCGGTGTCGTGTACGAAGCCGCGCAACTTCATGACGGCAACACTTTCCGGCATCCAGGCATCGAGCCGGAACGGCAACACATCGCCATCGCGCTTCGAGATCGGCATCGGCGTGTGCGGCGGCGTTTGTATGTGGCGATAGTTCGGCGACGGGTGCGGCACCGTCAGTGACGGATTCGCACTGAGGCGAATATCCGGCGCGGTCGCTGTATGGTTTGCATCGATGCTCGGTAACAACATGATCGGGTTACTGTCAGTCCCCGAAGTGATCGCGGCAATGCTGGCTGCAATCGCACGGTCGCCTTGAACTTGCCCCGTGGCGGCCGCGAAACGTGCGGATAATTCGCGTGCCGATTGCGGGCGTTTCGCGGGGTCTTTGGCCATACAATCGCGGACCACATCTTCCACCGCACGCGAGATCACGCCTGCCAGCCCGAGTTCCGCGAACGTCGGTGGGTCTTCGGTCGCGTGCGCCAAAAGCACATCCATGCTCGACGCACCCTGGAACGGCAACCGCCCGCACAGGAGTTCGAACAACAGCACGCCGACGGAGTACAAATCGCCGCGATGGTCCATCATTTCGCCGCGAATCTGTTCGGGGCAGATATAGCCCGGCGTGCCGACCGCGAAATCGACCGTGGTGTCGGTCACCTTCCGCGCGTGGGCTTCGTCGATCGTTTTTGCCAAGCCGAAATCCATCACCTTGACGCGCTCTTTCGGCGTCTCCGGTTCGGAGATCATGATGTTCGCAGGCTTTAGGTCGCGGTGGACGATACCTTCATCGTGCGCCGCCTGTAACACATCGCAGAGTTGCGTCAGGATTTTGCCGATACGCCCCGCCGAGAGTCGACCGTTTTTCTGGAGTAAACTCTCGAGGTTCACGCCTTTGACGTATTCCATCACAATGCACGGGCCGACCGAATCGGTCAGCGAGGCATCGTACAACGTCACGGCATTCGCGTGCGAAAACCTGGCCATCAAGATCGTTTCGCGCTGAAAGCGCTCGCGAAACTTCGGGTCGGCAGCGATGTGGTCGTGCATGACCTTCACCACCACGGGCCGCCCGAGATCGATTTGTTTGGCCAGGTAAACCTTGCCCATACCGCCTTCACCGAGCAGTTTTTGGGCTTCGTATCGACCTAGAAATATCCGACCGATCATGCACGCCTCGTCCCACGTCGCATATCGCATTCCGGAAGGTGCGCAAACGCCTTACGGTGGAATGTGTCACACGCGAATGTAGTGTGCGAATCGTGCGAATGCCAATCGCGATGCAGAGTGCGTGGAGGAATGAAGATTCAGGTGACGGGAAAATCGTACTCTGCTTACCGAATCACGTGGCCTTCGATGCCGAGGATGACGGCGCTGGCCATGTTGTCGCCGAAGGTTTGGAAGTTTTTGAACGTCCAGACGACCTTCTTTTCGCGTGTGACTTCGATGAGTTGCGGGTTCTCTTTCGTGGCGTGGCAATTGCCGATGACGATGTTGCCGTTCGGGAGAACTTGGAGCGTGGTGACCCAGGCGAGCGTGATGCCGGGGAGGTCTTTTTGGTCGACGCTCCATGTAATCTCGCCCTTCGGCGTGACTTCGATGACGCGGTTATTGTTGCCGCCCGCGATCAAGGTGTTGCCATTCGGGAGGCGGACTGCACCGTACACTTCGATGCCGTGACCTTCGGGGCCGTGGCCACCGGAGCGCGGGCGGTTGTTGAGGTCAAGCGTGTATTCCCAGGTAACTTTGCCATCGGCGTCGTACTCGCGGACGCAACCCTCGGACTCCTGACACACGAGATAGTGCCCGTTTTCGAGCTTTCGGACCATACGCGTGTCTCGATGAGCATCGGACTTCTTAACCTTGAGGGGGACCGTTTTGACGATCTCGCCTTTCGGATTCACTTCGACGATCTGCGAATTTCCGGACTCCGCAACCATCGTGTTGCCATCGGCGAGCCGCTGAAACGAGTGAATCTCGATCCGCCCCTTGTAGCCCGCCTTCTGCTTAGCCTCGTACTTCCAGACGATCTTTTTCTCGGGGGAAATCTCGACGACATTCGTCGATGAAGTGTGGGTGAGGATGTTGCCATTCGGCAGCATGTGCAGGTCGTGAACGTCGTGCTTATTGTCGAATTCCCATTCAATTTCGCCCTTCGCGTTGATGATCGCCATTTTCCCCGTGCCGCGATCTGCCGCCAGAACCTTGTGGCCAGGTTCGGCCGCACGGGCAACGAGGCTGAACGCGAGAAATGTCGCGATGAAAAGGATTCGACGCATGGCTACTCCGGGAAAGGGAAAACCGTCAACGGAGTTTGTTCTACAGAGTCTTCAGGTACTCGATCAACGCCGTTCGCTCGGCATCACTCAGATCATCGCCATACCTGTGGCCGCCATTGCCTCGGCCGGGTAACGACGTGTCGTAGATTTTTCGCTTCTCGAACGGAGATAGCTCTTTTGCGGGCGCAGCTACTTCTTGAAAAATCCAGCCGACGTTTCGTTTGTCGTAGACGGCTTCGGATGTGCCGTAACTGCGGGTAAATCGCTTGGGGCGCTCCTTCGAGTTCAACACGCTTTTCAGCGTCGGCGAACTACCGTTGTGGAAGTACGGTGCCGTCGCCCAGATGCCATCGAGCGGCGGTGCTTGATAGCCGACGGTCGGTTTGATCGGCAACACTTTTTCGCCTTCTTTGGCGAACCAACTCGTGCTGTACGCTTCGCCGAATGCGGTGCCGATATTGTCGAATCGCCTACGATCCGTGCCGATTTCATCGAGCGGGACGATCTTGTTCGGGTACTTCGGTTGCTCGCCATAGGTGCCGTGGCACTTCGCGCAATTCTCGTGGAAAATCGCACGGCCATTGTCTGCGAGTGCCCTGTCAATGGCGTACGGGTACTTCGGCGCTTCGAGGCTGAGCAGGTATTGCTGAATGTCGCGGAAGGCCGGTTCGGCTTTCGCGAAATCGGCAGGCAGTGTCAGCGGGTGCATCATGAACTGCATGATCGAGCGCACCGAACGGGCGTCGGTCGCACCGACGTGATACATCGTCGATTTCTTCTTGAGTAGCCACCACGCGGGGACGTCTTCGCAACTGTCGTCGTGCAGGCCGAGGTTGCGCTTGTTGGCCGTCGGGTTGAGATCGTCGTCGCGGAAGCCGAGCAGATAGACACTGAACGCGCCGGCTTCGTTTGTGCCACGCACGTTGCTGAAATGAAATGGCAGATTCACCGGCATATTACCGGCGGCAGCCATGTCTTCGAACAAGGCGTGAACGTCGAGCGAACTGTTTCCGAGGCCGACGATGCCCTTACCCGCAATCGAACCGCCGTGACACGCGAGGCAGTCGATGCCGATGCCTTTCGTGAACGGCAAATACGGAGCGGCACGCAGCCCCATCGGCAGGCCGTCGTTCGGATACGGCGCGTCGTGCAGGCCATAGCGTTCGCGAAATGCCGCGTCGTAGTTTTTCGGTTTCTCGGCCACGCCCCAGCGTTTCCACGCGAGATCGTATGCAGACTTCGGCCAGAACGCGGGGATAAACGCCTTCTGCTCGAGCGCACGTTTGCCGCGCTCGACCGCCGTCGATTCGTCACCAATGGCGAACGAACATACGAGAACAATTACGATACAAGCGAAAATCGAACGTGGCATTGGGAACCTCGTCTCGGTGACAACGTCAGTATAGACGAACACCCGCTGACTGCGGCAGCGACATTTTTGTAGCTGGGTCTGTGAACCCGGTCGCGAATGTTTTGAAGTTGCGTTTTCCTGCACGCTGGCCGAAGTTACTTCCGCGGCGAACGCTCGTCATTCAAACAAAACGTCTCGCTGCGTTCCCACGGTTGGCCGCCTCCCCTGTCGTGCGACAGGGGCCTCCGTTCGTAGGCTAACAGACCGCTTCTGCTCGGATTTAACGCTGGAAATATCTCGATCTCATCGGGGCGAACCGACTTTTCGAGAACGCTCGGTACTTCGACTACAGTTTCAGTTTCGGCTTCGGCAATTGCCGGCACATCGCACGGCGGCGTTTCAATCGTCGGAACGAAAGGCGGTGTCTCGGTTGGTTCGACATACGGTTCCGGAAGATTTTTCGCTGCCAGTGCGGCCGCTTCTTCGGCAGCGAGCTTTTCCTCCGCTTATTCCAACAAAAGTAGCTTATGATAATATTCGCCACCTAGAGATTCGAACGGATTGTCACCTTTGTCGTGCCGTATCGTCGTCATCCAGAATTTCATAAG
>JAYWCL010000208.1:0-39393 GCA_043780595.1 Limnoglobus sp. | reverse complement strand
CTCGAAGATCCAGACTTCGGGCACGCCGAGATGCGCATAGAACGGCAGCTTCTCCATCGAGTCGTCGCCCGGCGAACGCACCTCCACGACGACGAGCGGGGCACCGGCAAAGTGCGTGTTGCGGTCGATGTGAAAGCGGTCCGCATTCAGCAAGATCAGGTCGGGAATACGATAATCCGCAGTCCAGTTTCGCGTGTCCGGATGTGCCAGATTGATTTCCGTGAACACGCGATGACCGTACGGGATCGCCCAGCGATAGCGCAAGTAGGCATACAACTGTCCCGCGAAATCCTGGTGCATCGTGTTCGGCATCGGGGCCATGTGCAACACTCCTTCCCACATCTCGTCGCGCTGGCCGATCTCCGAACGTTCCCGTTCTTCGAGCCAGTGCTTCGGCATTTCGGCAATCACCGCACGCATGGAAACTCCTTCGCGAAACTCGCCTTCGATGACAATCAAAATACCAACCGGTGGCAGGGTGTGCGAGAGCGACCTTGCGGGTATCGTTGTGAACTGAACGCGACATAACCTCGTTTTGGAGCCATTCCGAAGTACCCGTTCCCGTATTACGTGGCCGCATTGCCTTCGTTCTACGAGGGTGATTTCACACCAAATTAGCTTTAGAGAATCGATTTGGATGGGACTGATACCCCGATACCCCACAGGAAATCTTGGCCGGTTATGAAAAAGCGTTGCCTGGTGGTGCCGACCGAATCCTGGCGATGGCTGCGACTCAACAGAAGCACCGACACGGAATGGAGAGCAAAGTACTCGACTCACACATCGCACGCTCTCAACAAGGTCTCTGGTGTGGGCTTGTTGTCGCAATTGGTGGACTGAGCGTTTTCCGCCTTGAGTATCTGTCGGTATGGTAAACGCGAGCAGAAAGAAGAATACAATGCGAAAAAGGAAGGGCGAAAGCCAGCCGACAAAAAGGCTTTGCCCCAATCGAAAGCTCCAGTCGCACCGTCAAAAAAATAACCTTCTCACGGCCCCGCCGTTTGGTACCACGATTTCCAGTCGTCGTAGGCTTGGCGTTTGCGGTCGTCGTTCGATCCGGAGGCGGGGCCGAAGTCGCGACCGCTGCTGAAGCTCTTCAAGCCGGCGCGGGCGGCCCGCACGACGGCATCGTCGATGTCCGTGACGCGGTTGATGAGGTCCAGAATCATCGCCTTGTCGTCTTTCATGGCGCACGCCAGGCAGGCGGCGCGGCGGAGTTCGGGGTCGCGGTCGGCCAACATTTTCCGCAGCGTTTCGGCATTCATTCGCGTCAAGCGGTCGGCTAACCCTTCGCGTGCCAGCACGGCGCGTTTGCTGTCGAGGCGCGGTATCGCGAGCACGATGCCGGCCGTCCACTGGCCGCCTTTGCTCTCCTTCGCGATGCGGAGTTTCGTCATCCACTCGGCTTCGGTCTGCTTGACTGCCAGCCGGTCTGCGATTTTGTCTGCCTCGGTCGGGCCGTTGACTTTGTTGAGGCCCGGCCCCGTCGGACTCGGCGACGCTTGCGGGCGGCTCGGGTCGATGGGTCGCGGCGCGATGGCAATTGCACCCGGTCCGCCGCGACTGCCGCGGAGTTCGCCGCCACCGGGGTCTTTGACTTTGCCGTCGATCTGCCTCGTGAGGTCCGAGACGAGGTTCGATTTTTTCAGGAAGAGAATCGCGAACGCGGTCGAGACGTTCGGACCGTACGAACCGGCCCACGAGCCATCGGTTTGCTGGGCCGGTAAGATGCGGTCGCACCCCCATTTGTGCCAATCGACATCGCCGATCGTTTCGAGGCCATACGCCACGGCCACGCGCTCCATCGACCAGAGGAAGTACAAGTCGTTGACCCCACCGTGACCAGCGCTATCGGCGACTCCGCGTTGCCCTGCCAGTATCGACCCGAGTGCCTTCAGCCCGCGTTCGATGCAGGCATCGCGGAACGTCAGAATCTTTTTCTCTTCCTTAACCGGGTCGAGCTTTTCTTCCTCGCCGCTGCCACCATCGTCGGGTTTCGCGGTTCCCTTTACGGGCGGGCGATAGAACGGGTCGTCCTCGGGTTTGGCTTCGACTTCGGGGGCGTTCTTCCTGCCGGTGAGTTTCGCTTCGGCGTTCGCCTTGCCGACGGCCATGCCGAGCAACCCCGCGCAGGTCATCGCGGGTGAGGATGCACCACCGCCACTGGCCATCGAGGTGTACGACCAGCCGTGATCGCCGGGACTTTGCGTTCGCATGAAGCGGTTTTCGATCAGGCGAAACGCCGGTTCGCACGGCACGCCATGACGTTGGGCCACCCACAGCGCGATGATGCCGAACTGCGTATTCGAGTTGTCGTCTCCGCCGCCGCCCGAGGCAAACCGTGCCCCACGCCGCACCGCCTGATAAATCCGGTCCGCTTCCGGGTGCAGTTTTCCGCCACCCGCCGGTTTGCTGACGTTGCGAAGGCGTGCCGCATCGGCGGGTGCAACGGGTTCAAACGTCGCATACGTCCATCCGCCTCCGGAGTTCTGCCCCGCGAGTAACCGGCAACCGAGGACTTGAATCAGCGGTTCGTCGATCGAATCGCGCGAGTCTTTGTTGAAGCGATCCAGATACAAGATCGCCAGGGAAACCTGATAGGTTTTACTTTCGGAATAGGCCGCATCGCGCACGATTCGCGTGATGTGGGCGATGGATGGGTCCGACGGTGGCACGTCGGCTTCGAGGAGCGCCAGCCCGGCGAGCGCCGCCGTCCCGAGGCCGTGGCCGCCGTCGTCGCTTCCCGCGGTCAACGAGGCTTTTCGCAGGTACTCGGCCCCACGACGGATCGCCTCGTCGATCTTCGCTTGATCGGCGGCCTGCGCAGCAGGCAACGCAGCCACGATAAAACATCCGGCGAGCAGTACGATTCGCATCATCGCGGCAACCTCCCCAGCAGTGTCAGCGGATCGTCACCTCGACGGGGACGAGGTGGTTAATCGCATACGTTCGGCGGTCGGGGTCGCGCTTCTCCGGCTGACCCTTCCCGGCGGCATCGGTACAACGGCAGAGCAATTTCGCAGGCCCCGCCGCATTCGACACGTCCCAGGTGAACGTCCACATCTGCCAACAAAACGGCTTCGCTTCGCCGACGAGTTTCGCTTCGATCCACGTCTTGCCGCCATCGAGACTCACTTCGACTTTACCGACCGCGGCTTCCCCCGCCCAGGCCGACCCGCGAACGGTGTACGCCTTACCCGCCGGGACGACTTCGCCGATCAGCGGGCGCGCGATCTGGGCTTTGGGCAACATCGCGGTGATCGGTACGAGTGACGCCAGACCGCCATCGCGCCGTTCGTAAGTCGCATAATCGAACGTCTGCCAGAAGCCATCGTACGGCTTCTCGGTGACGATGATTCGCGACAGCCACTTGACCGACGCCATGCCGTACCAGCCGCCGATGACCGCACGCAACGGGAAACCGTGGCTGGCGGAGAGTGCCTCGCCATTCTGCTTGTACGCGAGAATCACTTCGGGCTTCTTCGCCTTCCCGATGGCAATACTCCGATCAAATGCGATCGGTCCCGGTGTCGGGTGATCGCCCGCGATGATGCCTTTGTCCGCACCGACGAGAATCACTTCCACGGCACTGGCTTTCGCTTTCGCCTTCTCCAGTATGGCAGCAAGTGGCACGCCGGTCCACTCGGCATTTCCCACGGCCCCGAATTGCCACTGAAGCCCGCGCGACGCCGGGACGAGAAACACGCGACCATTGCCCGCGCACTCGAGCGTCAACGGCATCGTCACGCTCGGCATCGCCTGGATCTCTTCGAGCGTCAGTTCCAACGGGTTCTCGACCGCTCCTTCGACCATCAGCCGATAGCTCTTCGGATCGACTTTCGGTACCGCAAAGTGACTGCGAATGAAGAACTGCTCGTTCGGCGTCACGACGCTGTTGAGGTCGCCGAACGCCGATTCCAAGTTCTGCGGCTCCGCCATCCGCACGGTCAACCCCGGCGCACGCGGCGCATCTTGGGCCACCGCCCGCGTAGCCAGTGCCGCCAGCGCCGTCGCTTTGATCGCATCGCGTCGATTCATAATGCAACTCCCAAAAAAGCATGGTTGATAGCCAGGTTGCAGTTTTGCCGAAAAGGACACCGACAAAGTGGTTTCGGCGTGATTCGATTCGGCCAAAATCGGACGTAAGTCGTTGGTGTATTAGCTACATTCCGCAATTCGGGAGTGAGTTCGCGGAGGGGTGGGTGGAAAGTGCCGTAACCACTTTCCTGCTACCCAACGCCGCCGCGATTGGAACCGTGCCCCCAAAAAGCCCTCGAACGATCGTCCGTGGGCTTTTCACTCAATTAAAACCCTAAGCCCTTCACTTTCGTTTTGATGCGAATCAGCTTGTCGTTGGCGGTGATGTACAGCGTGCTGCCGTCGTCGCCGAAGCCGCAGTTCGCGGTCTTGTCGTTGGTGATGATGCTGCCGAGGTGCTTGCCCATCGCGTCGAAGACGAACACGCCGTTCGGCCCCGTTGCCCAGATATTTCCCTGTTGATCGACCTTGAGGCCATCGGGCAGGCCGGGCTTCTTGGCCTTCACCATGTCTGTGGAGTCGAAGAATTGTTTGCCTTCGCCGAGCGTGCCGTCTTCCTTCACGGGGAAGCTCATCCAGATGGCTTTGTCCGGGTCGGAGTTCGCGACGTACAGCGTTTTGTTGTCGGGCGACAAGCCGATGCCGTTCGGCCGCGACATGACTTTCGTCATCAGCGTCAGTTCGCCGGTCGGTTTCAGGCGATACACGCCCTGGAAGTCGAGTTCCTTCTTCGGGTCTTTCATCTGGCCGGGCAGGCCGTACGGTGGGTCCGTGAAGTACAGATCGCCGTTGGTGTGGTACACCAGATCGTTCGGGCTGTTGAGGCGTTTGCCTTCGAACTTGTCCGCGAGTGTCACGAACTTGCCATCGACGAGTTTGGACACGCGACGGTCGCCGTGCTGGCAGAGCACGAGGTGCCCGTCCTTGTGGAACGCCAAGCCATTCGATCCCGGTTCGGACCCCGCGAACGGTTCGCTACCCGTGTAGCCGCTCGGCTTCAGAAACTCTTTGAGTCCTTCTTTATCAGACCATTTGTAGATCATGTTGTTCGGGATATCGCAAAACAGCACCTGCGCGTGCTTCTTGTCCCAGACCGGCCCTTCGGACCATTTGAACCCGCCCGCGAGCTCCTCGACCTTGGCATCGGGGGCGATGAGCGCATCGAACTTCGGGTCTTTACGTTCGATGGACCGCACCGGGGCAGCCGATTTTTCTTCGGCCCGAATCGCAGGGAAAACGACCAGGGGAACGAGGCAGAGGGTGGCAAACCAGCGAGACATGTGGAAGGCTCCGTGGGCCGCGGGCAAGGGTGGGAATCGCAAATCGCAATCGCCCCAGCGGCGTAGGGACAATCGTAACATCAAATGCCGACGGGACAAGCGAAATCGTATTTCGTTCAAAATCCGCACAGGTGCCATAGACTGGGAAGCTAGGAATGTTAAGATCGCTTCACTTTAGCCGACCTCTCCCGAGTTCGTGCCACGAAAGGGAAGATCACTGTGAAGATAGCTGACACCGCCTACGGAACATTACCGACCAGCCACCCCATCGGGTTCTGGTTTTTCTTCTGGGGAGAATTCGCAGAGCGATGCTCTTACTACGGTATGCGTGCGATTCTCGCACTCTACATGACCGATCGCCTCGGTGTCGATAAAGGCGACGCGGGAACGTATATGTCCCTGTTCATCGCAGCGTGTTACTTCTTCCCGCTGATCGGCGGATGGATCGCCGACAACTTCCTCGGGAAATACTGGACGATCGTACTCTTCAGTGTGCCCTACGTCGCCGCTCAATTCTTAGTGGGTATTGAAGATAAATATCTCGTGTTCGTTTCATTGCTGTTGCTGGCGATGGGTTCGGGCGTCATCAAGCCGAATATCTCCACACTAATGGGCCTCACTTACGACCAACAGCGACCCGGACAGGATCAACTCCGAACGAGCGCATTCTCGTGGTTCTACATGGCAATCAACATTGGGGCGTTCTTGTCTCAACTTGCTATGCCGTGGTTGCGGACGAATTATAGTTATCAGACAGCGTTTCTGTTTCCTGCGGCATTAATGGCAATCGCACTCGTCATTTTCTCGATGGGCAAACGATACTACGCAAAAGAAAGTATCACGCGAAAAGTCATCGGCGACCCATCGGCACCGAATCCACCCGACACCAAGACGATAACCGGCATACCCGTTTATACCAAGGTCGTTTCCGCTGACGAGAAAGCCGCAGACACGCAGTTGAAGTTGCAAACGCTCGGTCGCATCGGCGCACTATTCCTCACAGTGATGTTCTTTTGGGCGGTCTTCGATCAATCGGCAAGTACGTGGATCTTCTTCGCCAACACGTATATGGATTGCACGCTTTTCGGCAGCCCGACGCCACCGGATAGCATTCAAGCGTTCAATCCACTGTTCATCGTGTTGTTAATCCCGGTGAGTGTAGCACTCTTCAAAAAATACCCCATGAAGGCGACGAACAAAATTGCGATCGGATACTTGCTCACAGGCTTTAGTATGGTCATCATGAGCCTTGCCGGTTTCATGGCTGGTAAAGCAGAACCCGCGAATAAAATCGTATTCCCCGAAGGCGAACTCGTCGTACCGGCCACTACTCTGAAATTGTCGGAAATCACTAATGGTGAAGTACAGTTCGGTGCAGTCAAAGTGATGGCGACCGATTGGGCATTCAACGCAGATAACAAGAAGCTCACTTTCACCAATGGAATCATTACCTTGTCGAATGGCCGTGTGTTGAAGGTTTCCAACGGCCATACAGAAACCCCGTCGAGCAATGTCGATCTTCTCGCAAGTGGAATTCTTGAACCACTTATCAAATCCGAAGCAGACTTGAAAAGTGTGAAGCCCGAAGCGGCGAAAGCCACGATTGAAAACATCGACTGGGTCAAACCTGCCGAACGGGTTAGCGTTTGGTGGCAGGTGTTTGCGTACCTGATCCTAACCGTTGGGGAAATTCTCGTCTCGGTCACTGGGTTAGAACTCGCGTTTGTCGCGGCCCCAGCTACGATGAAGAGCTTCGTGACGGCCTGCTGGTTAGCCGTGGTGTTCCTGGCGAACTTGCTGATTAACGCACCGATTACGCAACTCTACCCGTTGATGTCGCCAGGCGTCTACTTTGCGATGTTGGCCGGTATGATGGTGTTCATCCTTCTTATCTACGCACCGGTCGCGAGCCGATTCAACAAAGCGATGGCCGAACCGAAGAACTAGCCCTCTGCCTCACCCGCCACGGGCTACCCATTGCCCGTGGCTTCGTCCCGCTCGCACTCATATCTGGATCGCTCATGCAAACGCAGTTGAAGCTTCAACTTTCGGCATTCATGTTCCTCCAGTATTTCATCTGGGGGTCGTGGTATGTCACGATGGGCGCGTATCTGAGTGCGCTCAAATTCGATGGCCAGGAGATCGGGGCCGCGTACGGGGCGCTCGCGATCGGCTCGATGATTTCGCCGTTCTTCGTCGGGTTAATTGCGGATCGCTACTTCGCTTCGGAAAAGATTCTCGGCGTGCTCGGCATCCTCGGCGGCGCGATCATCTGCCTCATCCCGCAGGCCGAAACGTTTGGCAGTTTCTACCCGTTGCTCATCTTGTACTGCTTGAGTTTCGCTCCGACGCTCGCGCTGGGCAACTCGTTGTCGTTGCATCATTTGCGCGATGCGAAAAAGGACTTCCCTCGCGTGAAAATGCTCTCTGCTGTCGGCTGGATTGCGGGCGGCGTCACCGTTAGCCTGCTCAATGCCGAGAAGACCGCCGACCAGTTCTACCTAGCGGGCGGCATCTCGATTCTGTTCGGCCTGTTCTCGTTCACGTTGCCGCACACGCCGCCGAAAAAGGTGGGGTCCGATGTCTCGATCGGCGAGATCCTCGGTCTCGATGCGCTCGCCTTACTTCAGAAACGATCGTTTGCCGTATTCATCGGCTGTATGTTTCTGATCTGTATTCCACTCTACTTTTACTTCGTGAACATGTCCGTATTTCTCGGTGAATTAGCGTGGCCGCAGTATGCCGCCCGTATGACGCTCGCACAGGTATCGGACGTCGTTTTCTTGTTCCTGCTGCCGATCATGCTCCTGCGCTTCGGGTACAAGTGGACGATTACTATCGGCATTCTGGCGTGGATTGTGCGGTACTTCCTGCTCGCGGGAAGTGTCAGTGCCGATGTCGAGCCGCAAACGGTGATGATCTTTGCCGCGATTCTCGTCCACGGCGTTTGCTACGATTTCCTGTTCATCGCCGGTCAACTGTACGTGAACGACGAATCGACCGAGCGGATGCGCGGGGCCGCACAAGGCTTCATCGCGTTTATCCTCTGGGGCGTCGGCGCGTTCGTCGGCACGATGCTCGCCGGTGTGGTAATGGCCTCGCACACGCTCGAAACGCCCATCGGCAACATCAAACACGACTGGGCCGGTATCTGGATGCAACCCGCCATCGGCGCGCTCGCCGTCCTCGGCGTGTTCCTGCTATTCTTCCGCGAGCCGAGCAAAGAGGGGAACGTTTCCAGTATTGCCGAAAATGACCACCAAAACTTTGATTCCGGCGTGGATTGCAACCATCAAAATCGGACGTAAGTCGTTGGTCGGTTAGGTTGGTTCCGAAATTCGGCGTGAGTCCAGGGATAGGTGGGTGGGTAGTGGCTGGAGTCAATGAAGACGACTCCTGCTGATACCCATTAACTTAGGTGATTGGAACCTCACAACGTAATTTGCGAGTGTAACGGACAGCACGACTACGGCAGATAAACGAAGGCGTTCGTGTTGAACATCGCGAGGCTGAAGTCGGCGACGGCGGTTTCGCCGTTCGCTGCGAGGAACGCTTTTGCGACGGCCAACTCGGTATCAGTCGGGTTCCTGGCGAGGCAGCGGCGGTAGATATTTTTGGCCCAATCGTCGGGTGTCGATTTCGGCACAGATACCACACTCTTCGCCAGTTTGCGGCTCTGTTCGTAGGTGAATGGGCCGTTCATGAGGATGAGGGCTTGCGGGGCGAACGTGCTGACGCCGCGGCCGTTGCAGGGCGTCAGCGTGTCGGGTTGGTCGAACGCTTCGAGCATCGGGAGTCGCACGTTTCGCTTCGCAAACAGGTAAATACTGCGGCGATCGTGCTGTTTCGCATCGGGCGTGACGGGCCAGAGGCCGTCGGGTTCGCCTTCGGTGAAGATCAAATCGTACACCGCCGGTTCGAGCGGAATGCGCACGCTCGGCCCGCCGGTGTCGCGGTTGAGCGTGCCGGTGGCGGTCAAAATCGCATCGCGAAGTGCCTCGGCATCGATCCGCTTCCGGTTCATTTTCCACAGCAACCGGTTGTCCGGGTCGGCTGACATTGCGGTGTCAGTCTGCGTCGCGCGGCTCGCTTGCTTGTACGTTTCCGACGTCACCATCAGGCGAATCATTCGCTTCATGCTCCACGGCGTGGGCTGTTCGATCATCTCGCGTGCCAGCCAGTCGAGCAGTTCCGGGTGCGTGGGCTTATCGCCGCGGGTGCCGAAATCGTTGACGCTGCCAACGAGGCCGCGACCGAACAGATGGTGCCAAAGTCGGTTGACGATCACCCGCGATGTCAGCGGATGGTCCGGCGTCGCCAGCCAATCTGCGAACTCAATGCGGTTCTTCGGCGTGCGTGTTTCGTTCAATAAGACACGTGGAAATCCCTGCGAAACGACCGCCCCCTTGCGGTCGGTGTCGCCGCGTTTCAGCACGTGCGTGACGGGGCGTTTCTCGTCGTCGGTGATCGCCCACGCCATCGCGGGTGGTGCGGGCAGTTCGGCTTGAATCGCGTGAATCTTCTCGCGGATCTGGTCGCGTTGCGCCTTCTCTTTGGCCGGCATCGCATCGAGAATATCGTCCCACGAAATCTTGATGACGGGCTGAATATCGGCGACGAGTTGCTTCTGTTCGGGCGTGCGTTTCTTCGCTTCGACATCCAACGCTTCGCGGTACTTCGGCTCGAGAGCGGCTTTCTTCGCGGCGGCGACTTTGACCCGAACGGGCGCGTCGAGTTCCTCGACCCGCTTCTGAAGCGGGGCGATCCGTGTCGCAATCTCGGCGGCCTTCGCGGCTTGTTTTGCGGCCTCTTCTTTCGTGGCCAGGTTCACATCGCGATATTGTGCGGCAGCGAAAAACGCCTGAAGCCGATAATAATCGGCTGCGGAGATCGGGTCGAACTTGTGGTCGTGGCAACGGGCGCAGGCCATCGTCATGCCGAGGACGGCCGAGCCGACGGCGTTCACCATCTCGGTGAGATATTCCTGGCGAAGCACCGCTTTATCGAGGTTGCCACCGACCATATGCGACGGCCCGCAGCGGTGCATCCCCGTGGCGATCAAGAGGTCCGGCACCGTACGCGGGTCTTTCCCTGCGGCCAGTTCGTCCCCGGCGAGTTGTTCCTTCAAAAATATGTGGTACGGCTTATCGGCGTTGAAACTGCGAATGACGTAGTCGCGGTAACGCCACGCATGGGGCCGATCCGCATCGAGTTCGTAGCCGTTCGTCTCGGCATACCGCACGACATCGAGCCAGTGTTGGGCAAAGCGTTCGCCGTAATGCGGCGACGCGAGCAGGGTATCGACGACTTTTTCGTACGCATTCGCGGAGGTATCTTGCACGAACGCATCGACTTCCGCCGGGGTCGGTGGCAGCCCCGTTACGTCGAAGTACACGCGGCGAATCAACGTCGAACGGTCGGCCGGCGGGGCGGGCGAGAGCTTCGCGGCGGTCAGTTTTTCGCGAATGAACGCATCGATTGGGTGCGTGGCCGACGACTTCGGCACCGGCGAGCGACGTGGCGGCTGATACGCCCAGTGGGCACGATCTTCGTCGGTAATCTTCGGTTCTTTGAGCTTTTCTTTCGCTTCGTCCGCAACGGCGAATGCGGCCACTATCATCAGGATCGGCACTAACGAGTAACCGAGATGTCGAATACGCATGAACAACCCTCAACGTTCCGGCAGGCAATCTCTCTCAATCTTAAACGGATCGCGGTGCCGGAGCAAGTCATCGCTTAGGCAGGACTTTGCTCGGTTCGGCGAATATCGCGGGCACGCCGCCGGTGTGGATGAACACCACCCGCGATCCGGGCGCGTATTTCCCCGCTCGCACATCGGCGATCAGCGCCGCCATTGCCTTCGCCGAATAGACAGGGTCGAGCAAAATCGCCTCGGTGCGGGCCAGCATGTCGAGCGCTTCTCGCCCCGCATCGGACGGGTAACCATAACCGGGCGCAACGTAGGTTTCGTCGGCATCGATGTCGTTTTCGTGCAGCCGGTGTGGCACCCCGAGCATTTCGGCGGCGGCGTTCGCATCGGCGGCGAGCGCCGTTGGAATGGGCCACGGCCAGAGCATCGGGCAAATTAATCGTGCGGGGCAGTTTAAGCCAAGAATTGCTTTCCCGAGCGCGACGCCCGCCCCGGTCGCCCCCGACGACGAGACATAGAGTGCGTCGGGCTGCATCCCGCGTTCCTGGCATTGCTGCACAATCTCCGCGACGCAGACGGCATAGCTAATCGCCGCGAGCGGAACGACCCGCGGACGGTGCCAGTAGTACGGCTTGCGGCCCGCATTCCGAAACTCTGCCGCCTTTGCCGCGAGCAATTCATCGAGTTCCGGGCCGATCTTCGCATCGGTGAATTCGACGTGCGCGCCGACGAGATAATCGAGCAACAGGTTGCCTTGCACTTCGGTCGAATAACTCATGCGACTGAGGTACAAGCGGCATTCCAGCCCGAGTTTCGCACAACCCGCCGCCGTCTGCCGGCAGTTATTGGACTGGATCCCGGCACCCCAAACGACCATGTCGCAACCCTTTGCGACGGCATCGCCGAGGAGAAATTCGTTGTGCCGGGCTTTGTTACCGCCCAGCAACAGGCCCGTACAATCGTCGCGCTTGATGAAGATGCGAACGCCGCCGCCGACACGGGCGGAAAATCGCGGGAGTTCTTCGAGTGGCGTCGGTAAATGGGCGAGCGGCACGCGCGGAAGTTTCCCCGCAATCGCGAACAGTTCGCTGGGTGTGAGTGCTGCGGCGTTCATTCTGAATCCTTTGTCCGGAAACCGTGTCGCGGAAAGTGGAAATCCGCATTCGCTTCCTACCTAATATGTGAACGTATCGGTGATTGCCGCAAGAACGACACGGAAAACCATGTTAACTACCGCTTTCGCACCCGAACGGACCGCACCGCACGTCGATGGCAAACGCACGAAGTCGGTCACCATCATCGGTGCCGGCCCCGGCGGGTTAGCCGCCGCACTGCTTCTTGCAAACTCCGGCGTCAAGGTGCGAATCATCGAGCGGCTTCCCCAAGTGGGCGGGCGTTGTTCCAAAATCGAAGCCGACGGCTTCCGCTTCGACCTCGGCCCGACGTTCTTCCTGTATCCCACGGTGCTCGAGCGGATCTTTCGTCTAATCGGTCGCGACTTGCACCGCGAAATCCCGATGGTGCGCCTCGACCCGCAATACCGCATCACGTTCGGCACCGGTGGCGAGTTACTTTGCACGCCGAACCTCGACAAAATGGAAGCCGAGGTGCGAAAAATCTCAGTCGCCGACGCGGGCAACGTGCGGCGATTCATCGACGAGAATCGCACGAAGCTCGAAGCGTTTCGCCCGGTCCTCGAAAGCCCATTCAGCGGTTGGAAAGATTTATTCAAGCTGAGCTTGTTGAAGTTGCTGCCGATCTTGCGACCGTGGAAATCGCTCGATAGCGAACTCAATCGCTACTTCGAAGACCCACGCATTCGGCTCGCGTTCGCGTTTCAGTCGAAGTATCTCGGCATGTCGCCGTTCAACTGCCCGAGCTTGTTTTCGATCCTTTCGTACCTCGAATACGAGTTCGGCGTCTGGCATCCGATCGGTGGCTGCAATGCCGTCTCCGAAGGGATGGCACGCATTGCCCGCGAGATGGGCGTCGAGATTTCACTCGGCGAGTCGGTCGAGAAGATTCTCTTTGAAGGTCGCAAGGCTGTCGGAGTGCGGACCGACGCGGGCGAGTATCGTTCCGATGCCGTCGTCATGAACGCGGACTTCGCACAGGCCGCGAGCAAACTCATACCGAACGCACTTCGCCGCAACTGGACCGACGAGAAAATCGCCAAGAAAAGGTTTTCCTGTTCGACCTTCATGATGTACCTCGGTATCGAAGGTCGATACGACGACATCAACCACCACACGATCTATACATCTGCCAATTATGTAGAAAACTTGAAGGATATTGTTACCAACCAAAAACTCACCGACGACACCTCGTTCTACGTGCAAAACGCGAGCGTTACCGATAGCACGTTGGCACCGAAGGGGATGAGCACGATCTACGTTCTCGCACCCGTCACGAACATGAACGAGAACGTCGACTGGACGAAGGAAGCCCCAGCGTTCCGTGCAAAAGTGCTGAAGCAGTTGGAGAAAATCGGCATCAAAGGCATCGAGAAACGCATCCGCTACGAGAAAATCGTTACGCCCGCGGACTGGCAGAATCAGTACGAAGTGTATCGCGGTGCTACGTTTAATTTGGCACACAACCTCGGGCAGATGTTGCACCTGCGTCCGCGCAACCGCTTCGACGATGTCGAAAACGTGTACCTCGTCGGCGGTGGCACGCACCCCGGTAGCGGTCTGCCCGTGATTTACGAATCGGCACGCATCACCAGCCGCTTGCTGTTGAACGATCTGTCACTCGACGCGACTTGGCTCGATGAAGCCGCACAACCGGCTGCCGTCGTATCTTGACCATATACCTTTGTCGTTGGGAGCCATGGACGTGAATCCGGACAATCGGCGGATCGCAGTGATCGGTGGCGGCCTCGCGGGGCTGGCGTCGGCGTGTACGCTTGCGGCACGCGGCTACAGCGTCACCGTGTTTGAAAAGTCCGCGTGGCTCGGTGGCAAAGCCGCACAACTCTCGAAGGCGGGCTTCCGGTTCGACATGGGGCCGACGATCCTCACGATCCCGAACGTGCTGCGAAAGATCTTCGCCGAGGCCGGTCGAAACCTCGACGATTATCTGCAACTCATCCGCCTGGACCCGCAATGGCGCTGCTTCTTCAGCGATGATACCGTGCTCGATCTCGTCGAAAATGTCGACAGTATGGCCGACTCGCTCGATCGCTTCGCGCCCGGTAATTCAAACGGTTACCGCGAGTTTCTGAAACTCTCGGATCGGCTTCACACGGTATCCGAGAAGTATTTCTTCTGGAAGTCGATCGGCGGCATCGGCGACATGATCGACTTCAAAGCGGGGTTCTCCGCGAAGATTCTCGGCGACGTCATGAGTATGCGAATGGGTCGCTCGGTATCGGGCACGGTGCGAAAATATGTTGCCGACCCGCGCGTGGCGCAGATGATCGACCACTTCACGCAGTACGTCGGTTCGTGCCCCGAATCGTCGCCCGCTGTGCTGTGTAGCATCGCGCACATGCAAACCGAAGAAGGCATCTGGTACCCCGTCGGCGGCACGCGGGCCGTACCGGAGGCACTCGTTAAACTCGGCCGCGAACTCGGTGTCGAGTATCGCACCGAAACCGGCATTCGCAAAATCGCGGTCGCTGACGATGGCCTGTCAGTGACTGGCGTCGAAACCGAATCCGGCGAGCGATTCGATTGCGCTGCGATCGTGTCCAATGCGGATTCCGTACGGACACACCGCGAACTCATCGATGGGGCCGCACCGAAAGCGATCGCGAAATTCAACCGCCGCCGCACCTACGAACCCGCCTGTTCGGGCATCGTACTGTACCTCGGCCTGAAGAAAAAGTACGAGCATTTGCAACACCACAACTTCGTGTTCTCTCGCGACCCCGAAGAGGAATTCGAGTTCATCTATCGCAAGGGCGAACCCGCACCGGACCCCACGTGCTACATCGCCGCGACCGCAAGTACAGAACCGGCAACCGCACCGCCCGGTGGCGAAGCGCTCTACGTTTTAGTTCACACGCCGTTCTTGCGACCGCATCACGATTGGTCGAAAATGCTGCCGGAGTATCGTCGCGTCATCTTGAACAAACTGAAAACGACGGGAAAAATGCCCGACATCGAAGACCGCATCGCGTTCGAGGCGACACTGACGCCGCAGGATATTCACGACCGGTATCGCGTGCTCAACGGCGCGATTTACGGCCTCGCCAGCCACGGAAAATGGCTCGGGGCGTTCAAGCCCGCGAACCGTTCGCCGGACCTCAAAGGTCTGTACCTCGCGGGTGGCGCGGCACACCCCGGCCCCGGAATGCCGATGGTGCTGATGTCCGGCTGGATCGCCGCGGACACGCTCGACAAGGATGGTACCGTGGCGAATTCGCCGACCGACACGCTCGTAGGCGCGGCGCGATGAACGACGAGGCGTTCGCGTTTCCACGCCGCTGGAACTGGCTGTTCAACGGCTTCCGACGCTACGTGATACGCTACCTGCGAAAGCACTTTCACGGGGTCTACCTCGCGAAAACGTCCGCCGTCATTCCGACCGATACCGCCCCCATACTCATCGTCACGAATCATCCGTCGTGGTGGGATCCGATGATCGGCACCGCGATCAGTTTGCGCTTCGAGGACCGCGTTCACTACGGTGCCATCGACGCGAAAATGTTGAAGCAGTACCCGATCTTTTCCCGCCTCGGCTTCTTCGGCGTCGATGTCGATACCTACCGCGGTGCGGTCGACTTTCTGCGGATGGGCACCGCACTCCTTAGCGTGCCGAAGAACCTCGTCTGGGTGACCGCGCAAGGGCGATTCACCGACGTGCGAACGCGGCCACTCGGGTTGCGTTCCGGCGTCGGCCACTTGGCGGCGCGATCCTCGCAAGCGATCGTCTTGCCGATCGCCATCGAGTACGCCTTCTGGAACGAACGCACCCCGGAAGCGTTCGTCCGCATCGGCGATCCGATCCGCGTGGCGGATTTTCCGAACGAGAGTGGCAAGCAGTGGACGGCGCGAATTGAAGCCGCACTCACCGCGACGTTGGATGCTCTCAACGGCGATGCGATGAGCCGCGACCCGGAGCGATTTTCGTCGTTGCTCGTGGGCCGTGCGGGTGTTGGCGGGTTGTACGATTTCTTCCGCCGCGCCCGTGCGTTCGTGACGCGCCAGCCGTTTCGGCCCGCGCACGGAGGTGACGCGAAATGACGACTTTCGCGATCATCGCACTCGTTTGTGCCTTAATTCCCAGCCTGTTGTACTTGCGTAACCGCTTTCTGTTTCGCGCGCCACCTGCGTTCGATGCGGACTGTAAAGTACCTGCCGTGTCGATACTGATCCCCGCGCGAAACGAAGAAGCCTCGATTCTGGCGGCGCTCGAGCACGTCATCGCGAGCCGTGGCGTCGATTGGGAATGCATCGTGCTGGACGATCATTCCGAAGATCGCACGGCGGAAATCGTTCGCGATATTCAGCGGAAACACCCGCAAGTGCGGCTCGAAATGGCACCCGCGTTGCCGCACGGTTGGTCGGGCAAACAACATGCCTGCTATGTGCTTTCGCAACACGCACGGCACCCGTTGCTCGTATTTCTCGACGCCGACGTACGGCTGTCACCCGATGCGATTCAACGGATGGTTCGCTTTCAGGAACAGTCTGCGGCGGCGCTCGTTAGCGGATTTCCGAGGCAGGAAACCGAGACGTTTTTGGAACGCCTGCTGATACCGATGATGCACTTTTTGCTGCTCGGTTACCTGCCGATGGACTGGATGCGTCGCTGGCACTTTTCGTGTTTCAGCGCGGGTTGCGGGCAGTGGTTCCTGACGACGCGCGAAGCTTACGATGTTGTCGGAGGGCACGCGAATCCGCTCGTTCGTGCGTCGTTCCACGACGGGATGAAACTGCCTCGCGCATACCGTGCGCAAGGCTTGCAGACCGATGTCTGCGATGCCACCGAACTCGCAAGTTGCCGTATGTATCGCAGCGCTGGCCAAGTCTGGAACGGCCTCTCGAAGAACGCCGTCGAAGGCCTCGGCGCGCCGCGACTACTCTGGTTCATGACGCTGCTATTGCTCTGCGGGCAAGTCGCGCCGTTCGTGTTACTTACGCAAATTCAGACGCTCACACCGTGGGATGCGGGCATGATTTTGTTGGCGTGCATCTGCGTGTACCTGCCGCGAATCGATGCCACCATCCGCTTTCGGCAGTCGTGGCTCGGTGCGTTCCTTCACCCCGTCGGCGTCATAATATTGCTCTGTATCCAGTGGAATGCCGCGATTCGGGCCATCATCGGCAAACCGGTCGGCTGGAAGGGTCGACCGCTTCCCGCTTGAAATACCACCATTGAAAGGCGAACGATGTCTGTCGATCATCCTGCATACGCTATCGTCGGCGCGACCGGCGGCATTGGCTCTGAGTTGTGTCGGTTGCTCGCCCAACGTGGCGCGAAGCTCTTCCTCGGTGGCCGCGACGAGGCCAAGCTCGAAACGCTCGTCAACGAGCTTCGCGGTATCAACCACTGCGACGCGCGGGGTTATCCGCTCGATGCCACGAAGTCGGTCGAGGTCGATTTGTTCATCGCGAAAGCGGTCGATTCGTTCGGCACCATTCACGGCGCGACGTGCCTCGTCGGTTCGATCATTCTGAAACCGGCACACCTCACGAACGATTTTGAATTCGACGACACGATTGCACTGAACTTGAATACCGCGTTTTACGTGTTGCGTGCATCCGTAAAAGCGATGATGACGACGGGGGGTTCGATCGTACTCGCTTCGACCGTGGCGACGAAAACCGGGTTGCCGAACCACGAAGCGATTGCGGCCGCGAAAGGGGCGATCAACGGGCTGGTGATCTCCGCCGCGGCTTCGTATGCCGCTCGCGGTATCCGGGTCAACGCGGTCGCACCGGGTTTGGTTCGCACGCCGTTGTCGCACAAAATCACATCGAACGAGCTAGCTCTTAAGGCATCTACTGGGATGCACCCACTCGGGCGGATCGGCGAACCGAAGGATGTGGCCTCGCTCATCGCGTATCTTTTGGACCCGAATAACAACTGGATGACGGGGCAGATCCTCAGCACCGACGGCGGCATGTCCGCAGTGCGTGGGAAGTAAAATCACACACTCGCGCGGCGGGTTCGCACGAGCCATTTCACCAAACGATACCCGCCGTACACGACGATCATCCACGGCAGCACGACGCACAACGCGAAGATCAACCACGTCAGGCTGGCCAGTAACGCCGTCGCACTCAACGCGATGCCTTTGCGCACCTGATGCCACACGCCGTCGTCTTTCGGCAACAGCAAATCGGTGTTTGAGAGCGTGACTTCAATCCGTGCGGAAGCGAACTTGCCATCGGTCGCTTTCGGGTCGCGGCTCGTCTGATTGACGCGAACCGTCCCGGCGGTTTTCAGCTTCTCGATCAATCCCGAAGCCGCGGCAAGTGGAAGATCGTAAACGAGCTTGGCCGTCGTTTTGCCGCTCGGTTCGTGCGCGATCTGCGAATCGGAAACGCGCCCCTTCGCCTCGGCCACGTGGGCCGCAAACACGGCGGACACGCCATCGACATCGTCGACTTCGACGCCGAGCGTCGTCGTTTCGCGCGGCCTCAGTCGGGCCGCATTCACGAACGACATCCGGTACAACGTCTTCGTATCGGTGTTGGCATCGCTCTCCGAGGCCCGCGTGACGGTGCGGGAAATCGCATCGCCCGCCGCCGACAACACCGCTTGCAGCGTACCGTCTTCGGTGCGTTTCAGCTCGAAGTCGAGTTGTGCCGTCACGTTGTGCGGGTCGCTCTCGTTGACCGTCGTGGCGACGATGCGGCCTTTGCCTTTCTCGACTGCATCGCGAATTGTGCGGTACGCGGCCACCACGTCGAGAGCAGCGAGTTGTACCGTCGTCGTTTCGCGTGGGGCGACATTCGCGAGGTTGTAAATCTGCACGTAGAAGCTGCTATCGCCCTGCGTGATTTTCGCGTCTTTGGTGACGATGCCTGCGGTAGCTTGTTGCGTGCGGTCGATTTCGAGCCGGGAAATGCGGCCGAGTTGACGCAAGCGATCCCGCATCGGCCCGGACGCATCGGGGGCGATTTCAAAGTTCAGCGTCGCGTTGAACTGCCCGGCGGATAGCTGCTTGAGTTCGGATTTCGCGATCCGCCCCTTCGCGGCCAACACGGCCGCCACCGCATCGCGGAACGCTTTGTCGACGTCTTCGACTTCGATGCCCGCTTGCACGCGCTCGTTCTCGGTGATGCCTGCTGCCGAGCGAATCTCCTTCTCCGCAAGCACGATCGTGAGCGTACTCAACGACGCGAGGTTGTTGTAGTAGCGCATCTCGCCTTCGGATTCTTCGATCTTCGTCCGCCAGACGCCGAGTTCCTTTTCGGCTTCGAGAAGCTGCTTGATCTCGCCTTTACCGGTCTTGATAATCTCGAGAAGTCGCGTCTCCATCGTGCGGGCGGCACGCAGTCGGCTTTCGAGATCGGTGTACTGTTTCGTCACATCTTGGCTGCCGATGCGCTGGCCCTTCAACTCGCCGGTCTTGCCGAGATCGCGGCGCAGATCGAGCACGAGGCCGTCGAGAAACTCCGGCGGCACGCGAACCGTGATCGTGCCTTTGACCTTGCCGTTCGGCAGTTTCTCGCTGTTCACGGTACCGACGAACGCGCCTTTAATGCCCGTCACCAACTTCGTAATGCCCGCCACCGCCGAGTCGAACGACTCGATTTCAAATTCGATTTCCCCGGATCGCAAGATGATCTTCCGCACCGCAGTCTCAGCGGCAGGTGCCTCGGGTATTTTGAGCGCCACGATAGCCGGACGTTGCAGATTGAGCGTGAGGACTTCACCGGCTGGTTTCGCTTCATTCAGACCGCGGAGGGTGAATTTTTCACGTTCGGCGGGGTTCTTATCTTTAGTATCGCCCTCTTGAGCAGTCCGACCAAAGACCTGGACGCCATCCTTCCCTCCGACTCTCCCACTTTTGTCCACATCGCCGTAGCGATAGTCACCGGGTGCGAACCCTTTTGACTCTGAGAGGAGACGTCCATCCGTCGCTCTCATCTGTTTCAATACTCCCCCATCCTCAGATGTGAGTTTCGGAGCCTCTTCGCTTTCTTTAGCACTCTGAGCATCGATACCAGCAGCCAGAGAAGAATCGAGGCCAACGTCTGGGTTGGTGAGGGCACTCGTGTTTCGTTGACTGCCAAGTCTCACTCTATCCGACGAATTTTTCATGTCCTTCATGTGATCGGCATCGATATCCGCGACCGATGACTGGGGAGCGTTTTTATAACCACCGCCACCAAAGCCACCACCGCCCTGACCACCACCAAAGCCACCACCGCCCTGACCGCCACCACCGCCAAAGCCAACACCCTGACCGCCACCAAAGCCACCACCGCCCTGACCGCCACCACCGCCAAAGCCAACACCCTGACCGCCGCGGAAATTGACTACACCGCGAGTGGGTGGACTATCAGAGATAAAACCGAACGGCGCAGCTGTCGCGATTTCGTTTTTGGCCACATCTTGGCGATACGAACCGGGGAACGACAGCCCGCCGATTTCGATGAGTTGTTGCACGCCGAGCGAGACGGCACCCAAGCTAACCGATGCGGCCAGCCCGTAGGCGATGTAGCGCGTCCAACGATTGCGTCGTTCGCGCGGCTTCGCTTCCACGTCGCGCAAACTACGAACGATGCGATCTTCGAGCGTTGCGGTGGGCCGTAACGGCGCGAACAACGCCTGAAGTGCCGTATCGGTCGAACGGGAGTCTGCCAGCATTTTCGCGCAGTCTGCACATTCGGTGAGGTGCAACAGAAACGGCTCGCGTTGCGTTGCCGTCAGCCCGTCGGCGAGATAGGCCGCGATCTGTCCTTGAATCGTGATATGGTCGTTCATGGTCGTCTTTCCAAGGGGGGTTCGCGCATCCGGTGGGACGGGCGAAGGTCACCCATTTTCCGTTTGCAGGTCGGCAGGCAGGCGTTCGCGGAGCAGTTTCAAGCCGCGATGCAGCAACCCGCGTAAAGAGCCGTTGGTGAGTCCGAGTTGCGTGCCGATCGTTTCCGCGTCGGCCCCGGCGAGGTAACGCAGCGTGAGCGGCATCTGATATTCTTCGGGCAACGAACGCAGTGCCGACAGAACCTGTTCGCGTCGTTCGTTTTTTTCGAGTTGCTCGCCGGGTGCGGGTTCCGTTGAAGCGACGAATGACAGCGAGGTGTCATCGCGTTGGGGCGTCAGTCGCTTTTGCCGCGAATGATGCCGGGCATCGTCGGTGAGTGCGTTGCGGGCAATCGACAACAACCACGCACGAAACCCCTCCGGCGACCGCAGCCGATGCAACGACCGAAACGCAAGCAGGTAGGTTTCCTGCACGAGATCTTCGGCTTTGTGGACGTTGCCACACTCAAGAATGAGGCGTGCGTAAACCAATCGCGACGTGCGACGAATGAGCTCCTCGAATGCGGCTCGGTCGCCGGTATCGCGAGCACGGATAACCATCGCGGTGTCGTCGTCGCTCATGTGTCCCTCGGTAATAGAGACGCGAACGCTCGGCCCCGCGCACGGAGATTTTGGAAATGGGTGCAACAATTAGTCGAAGTCGCCACCGCCGATGGGGATTTGTCGCACCATCGGCGGCGCTTGGTCGAAGAGTTCCATGAACAGCGACACTTTGAGATCGTTCGGGATCTGCGCGAATCGCGTTTGATCGTAAGTGGTCGGGAGCGAGTAGACTTGGCTATCGACGGCTTCGCCCTCGGGCGTCGTGCGTAGCCGGAGTTGCCAAGTCACTTTGTAACTGGAGATTTTCTCTTGTTGCGGCACGATGGTGTAAACGAGTTCGATGTGGGCGTTTTTATCTTGTGGCGGGATCGCGAAGGCAACGAGTTCGGTGCCGATATACGTACCGAGCGTGTCGGCGAGATCGGTACGCGAAGCCGATGTGCGGGTCGTTGCCATCATTTCCAAATCGGGCGGCGATTTCTCGGTCACACTGAGCGACAGCACTGGCGAACCGGCGTCGCGTAGGCCGTTGAGGATTTCGACGAAGCGCGCTTTCACGGCTTCGTCTTTGAGGTTCGTTTTCACGCGGAGGATCGGCGGTTCGTACAAGGCGCTCAGTAACTGTTTCGCTTCGTCGCGGTGCCGCGTGTTGCGGTCGTCGAGCAAGTAGGCGCGTAGGCCCGGCGCGCCGTGCGTCTTGGCATCGTTGAAGGCGAGCGTGTCCTGGAGCGGAGTCAGCATGGCCATCGACGCGAAAAAGATCGCGACGCCCGCAATCAGAATCGCGATGTACGGCAACAGCCCGCCAGAGGCGCGATTCGTTTTCTGCGGCTCGATGGGCAGCGAATCGACGACGCTGTCGATCTTGAGTTCTTCGGGCACATCGCCGGCGGCGACGACTGATTTCGCGACGATGCCGAGTTCGTGCAACGGCAGGTTCCGCCACTGCTTGTCGTCGTGCGTTTCGAGCCACTCGATCGCATCGTAGTAGCTCTTCACGTACTCGGCTTTGCGTAAATTCTTCAACGCGACAGCCAATCGGCCCTCGCCGCCGAGGTCGAACGTCAGCTTCGACGACGAGTATTGGCCGTTCGACGTGTTGTGCTTCAACGAGACGTCGTCGAACTCGGAAATATCGGTGACGGTGATCTCTTCGCCATTCACTTGGTAAACGTGCGTCGGATCGAAATAGGTATAAAATCCAGCGAATTTCGACGACGACCCCGCCAGCCAGCGGCGGAACGCATACACGAACAGCCAGCCGCCGAGGAGCACCGAAGCGGTTACGAGCATCGCCACCGCAGAGGCATTCTTCGACGAAAACAACGCGACCATGACACCCATAAAGCCGATGATCGGCCCGAGGATGAACGCGATGATCGGCCAGTAATTTTGCACTTTCACGAACACGCCGGGGGTCTTGTTGCCTACCCGTTTGGCGACGGTACGCAGGTAGTCGCGCGTCTCGGTATCGAGTTCGACGAACTGGCAGCGGAACTGTTTCATCGGTCGCCCTTTCGATCAATCGCTCATCTGATGCGGAACGAATCGACTCGTATTTTGCGTGACGATCTGGCCGTCTTCGCGGATGCCGATGCCGCACGCCCAACCGTTAATCATCCAACTTCCGACGATCGGGAATCGACCGTCGAAGCTCTTCAACGGGAACAGTTGCTGGTAGACGACATCGCGATCGACCGAGTACGGCCCGTCGGTTTCGAGAACGACTTCGCCGCCGCGCACCACTTGAATGTTCGCGCCTTCGCGGGCATGGATCGGCTTGCGCACGTAGTCGACGCCTTCGGGTTCCTCGAACCACGCGGGCAGCAAGTACGGCGACTCGGGGTTCATCTGGTACAGCAGCGGCAAGATCGACTTGCAACTCAGGATCATCTTCCACGCCGGTTCCATCCAGATGGTTTTGCTGGTCGGCACGTGTTCGCCGAACGATTCTCGCGACATCCACTCCCACGGGTACAGCTTGAAAATCCGTTCGATCGGCTTGCCCGATCGGTTCGTGAACAGCTTCCGTTGCCGATCCCAACCGATGCCTTCGATGTCCAGGTATTCGGTCTGGAACCCCGCTTGTATTGCGGTGTCGCGCAGGTATTCCACGGTGATGTAATCTTCGACGACGCCACTCATCGCCGCGAAGTGGATCGGCGTATCGTCGGCCTTGTGGAGTTCCTTCCAGCCTTCGATCAGTCGCTCGTGAATGCTATTAAATTGGTCGCCGCGATCGTCGACATCTTTCAGCCAGAACCATTGTGCGACCGACGCTTCGACGAGTGCGGTCGGCGTGTCGGCGTTGAATTCGAGCAGCTTCGGCGGCCCGTTTTCATCGTAGGCGAGGTCGAACCGACCGTAGATCGACGGGTGTTCTTCCTCCCAGCTTTTGATGACGAGTTCTTCGTAGGCGGGCGGGATGAGGAAGAGGCCGAACATGCGTTCGTCGATCACGTGCTGGACGAGTGCCATACACATGTCGTAGATGGCGTAGCTGGCGCGCTCGATGGCGTCGATTTTGCTTTTGGCGAAGACGTAGCAGGCCGACTCGTCCCAATAGGGTTCGTCGTTGATGGTGTGGTAGTGCAGCCCGTATTTTTCGACGCGCTTCTGCCAGTTCGGTCGCGGATCGAGCGTTCGACGGTGCATCGATTAGCTCCCAGCAGCGGACCGACCGACGCCACCGAACCCGCCGCGGGACACCGGCCCCGAGACTGCCGCAGATCGCCCACCCGCCGCCCCGCCGGTATAGCCTGAGCTATGCATGAAAAATAGCATATACCCAGGATGGACACGGTAGTGCCCGCTACTGTCGCGGGTCGCGCCGCCGACGCGCTCGGCCGCCAGTTCGTTGGCCTTTTGTTCGAGTTCCACTTCCGGCGACGGAGCCAGGAAGTACCCTGCCGTCAGGATGCCAGAACCGAGCAGCACAAGGGAGAATTCGCGACTCATCCGGGTCATAGCTCGACCTCTTCAAAGACAGGAGAATGTCCTATCGCTTTATGCTAGTATGAAATACGCCAAATAGCGATAGGGATTTTAGAGTATCGCTCCAATCGCGGCGATTTTGGGTGGCCGGTGTTTGATTCTTGCCAGACCCGTTAGCCCGACGCGCTAGCGAGGAATTTATTGTTTCTGCGATAATGTGCGTATTCCTCGCTAGCGCGTCGGGCTAACAATCCGATAAGAATTTTAACCGCTAAGGTCGCAGAGAACGCGAAGTAAGAACTCTTGATTTCATTTCAGTCTACACGATTTCGCAAAGTCAAACAATCGCAGGCGATTCGACGTAAGTCGACTTTTGCGATCTGCACGAACGGACACGAAACGGTCGTGTCCGGTCGATTTTCGGTCAATGTTGGTCGATTTTCGGTCGGATCCGGTCGATTTTCAGTCGCATCCGGTCGATTTTTGACCGGGTCTTTCGGCGAGTGTCAATCGAATAACCAGTGACGTAAACCACAACTCGACTTCGATTTACGGCAAAAAACCTCGAATCGCATCGGCGATTTGCGATCAAAAAGTGGCATTTTGAGACCGAAAAACACCCGAAATCACGGTTTTGGAGCGTCCGCAATTGTGACTTAGGGCACGAAATTGATGAATTGACGAAGGACAAAAAACGACTTCAGGCGTTTGAACCATCGGGATTTTACTCACGGCCCCGTTTCGTAGATCGCTTCGCAGAGTTTACCGAGGACTTTGCCTTCGCGGCTCGAGCCGACGCCCAGTGGTAAGGGCACGTTGTTGACGAACATGGCGAACGTGATGTCGGTGCCTTTCGCGGTCTTCATGACTCCCGCGAGTGCCTTGCTTCGCAATAGGGATCGACCGTTCATGCCGTCGTTGTAAATCAACGTGCCGGTTTTCGCGAACACTTGCCCGCGTGCGGCACTTTCTGCCGATACGACGCTCGCCAACGTGCCGTCGATGCCGATTACAGGCAGGCACGCTTTGTAAATCTCCCACTCGGGGCGTTTCGCCATCGCCACCAGGAGTTGCACCGTCGCCTTTGGCGTCACGCAGTCGGCGGGGCTGCCACCCGCACCGCCGCCGAACGAAATATCGTCGACATCGACGCCGAGTTTCCGCAACACGCGGCGTTGTTCGCGCAAGCCATCGATCGCGGTCGATTTGCCTTTGCTCACCGCTACGAGGCACGGCAGCGTACTCGCGTATAAATTGTGGCTCACTTTCAGCGTGACCTTCAACGCTTCCTTCAGTGGCGGCGACGTATTTGCGGCGACCATCGTGTCGTCGCTGTACGTGGAAATCGCGGGGAGGTTCGTCGATTCGGGTTTTTGTACGGCAGCGGCGACTCGCACGCCGGCTTTGCGGAGTGCCTCGATGAACAACCCACGAGCGAACAGTGCGGGGTCTTCGACGGGGTAGATTTTCACGTTCGGTTTGGCATCGATCGCGATACTGCCGCGAACCGAGAAGTGATTCGGGCCGACGTTGAGGATCGTGATCCGCGTGCCCGAACCGGCTTTGCCCGTGGTAATGTCGAGGTCGGCCCGCAGGAAGTCCGTCTCCGGAATGAGCTTCACCTTGGCCGCATCGCCGACGTTTCCGCCTGCGGAAACCACGATGTCGACGACGTTATCGTTGACGAATATCGGCGTGACCGCGTCCGGCCCGCTACCCGAGCCGCGGGTTTTCTCGAACAAGCGGTCATCGACCAGCACTTCGCCGCTCACCTCGCGAATGCCCGATTCGAACACCTGATTCGCCATCGCGTTCAGCTCCGCACGCGGGTCGATGCCCGTGAGATCGGCTTCGGAAAGTCCGCTATTCGCGTAGGTGTGGTCGTTATTTTTGAACGCCGCGGTGCCATCGGGTTTGGCCCGCCCGCCGAAGGTGAGGTCGCCCTTGCCCACCAAAATCAGGTCGCCATCGAGAACGCCTTCGGCACTCACCGTGCCGTGGAAATGCACGGGCGTGACGATCCGCGAATCGGCACCCATACTGATGATCGCGTTCGCGCAGGTGTAAAGTTTCGTCGTCGAAGCGGGGGTGCAGAGCTTGTCCGAATTTCGGCTAAACACGATCTCGCCGGTCTTCGTGTCGACGACGTGGATGCCCCACTTCGCGTGTTTGTAATCCGGTCCGTCGATAATCGCCGTCAGCCGCTTCGCAAGTGCCGGGTCTTCGGCCCGCACGCTCGGAAACGCAACGCCGACGAGCAGGACAATCACCGAAAAACGCAAGTATGGCACGTCGTGTTCCTTCGTTTGGAGTTCAAAGCACGGATTGTCCCGCACCGCACGTCCCGTGTCAAGAATCTTGCGGGCGGCACGAAGTCCGGGCGCATTGCGGTTGAGATTTTGCATCAGCCATAGACCGGAAACTGATCGATTGCGGTCTTGATTATTAGAAGGAGTTGACGACCGCGGCCCGTTTCGGTGAGTTGCCGCCAGATGGGAAAGTCAAATGTTGCGGGTGCGTTCTGAGGCGCAAGGTGTGGCCAAGGATATTCCGGATTCGGACCATCGTTCGAAAGAGCAGGAGCCAATCGCTCTAACTCGTAAATCAACGGCAAAGCGGTCGTCGTCCAGTTTTGCAAGTCTTCAAATCTTCCGAACGCAAATATGTCCGCTATCTGTTGTTGTTTGGGTTGAGGAATCTGTAGCAGGAGCCGCATAAACTGCCCGAAACCGGCATGTCTCTTTTTGGGTGGTGCACCCGACCTCCAGAGGTACGCTTTGGCGAGTTTTTCCGCGACCATTTGAAAGTAATGAAGTTGGTGACATTGAGAGCTGTTTTGACGCCGAAGCAAAACCAAAACCGCATGATCGGACTTTGCCTGTTCCCACCAATGCTCTTGATACTTGTTCATTTATTTATTCGATCCGAATGGCATTGAATCCGTTAACGACCAACCCTGTGGCAACGCCAACGAAAGCTGACGGATTTGGGTCCATTGTCTGGGGGTAACATCTAAAATGAAAACCTTATGTTCGGATTCCATCCCGGTATCGACGCCGAAGTCGATCGGTTCGAGTGCATCATCGTTTCTGTCCGCAATCAACTCATTCACTTCGATAAACCGAATCTCGCGTTCGGGGGCATTCGTCGGAAGGTAGTAGACCGATCGAATGGCCGGGTCAGTTTTCAGATGCTGTTTGGCGTACCACCTCGCCGACGAGTCGCGGTTAAATGGATCTGGCATGATTCGCCTCGCAGGTGATGGTGACTGGCAAACTGTATCCATAATCTTATGTGCGGATCGTTCGGCGTGTCAACAAATACCCGGTCGTTCCTTCCCGCAGTTTCGGCGTCCCCTTGACGGTCTATTGCCGTTGGCCTACGGTTCTTAGGTGGCGTATTTGGCCCTGTCACGGTCTTTTTTCGTAACGAATTGGCGGAACATTCATGCCCGGCACCTGTGTCGTTGGCCTCCAGTGGGGCGACGAAGCCAAGGGGAAAATCGTCGACCTGCTCGGCGATCAGCACGATTTCGTCGTGCGATTCAATGGCGGAGCCAACGCGGGGCACACCGTCGTTTGGGGCGACCGCAAGTTCGCCCTTTCGCTGTTGCCGACCGGCGTGTTGAAGCCGCACGTGCAATCGGTGATCGGTAACGGCGTCGTCGTCTACCCGCCGCGATTCATCGAAGAAGTGGACAAGTTGCGTGCGGTCGGCATCCCCGTCGGTGCGAACCTCATGGTCAGCAACCACGCGCACGTGATTTTCCCGTACCACATGGAAGAAGAGCGACTCGCCGAAGCGAATGTCGACGCCAAACTCGGTACGACGGGCCGCGGCATCGGGCCGTGCTACCAAGATAAAGTCGGCCGCCGGAACGCGGTGCGAGTCGGCGAACTGCTTCGTCCGGACCACCTGCGCGAGCGATTGCGGCAGATCGTGCCGTTCAAGAATCGCCTGATGCACGCGCATTGTGCCGATGCCAGCGCCGAGCCGAAGGCGTTCGATGCGAACCGACTTTGCGATGAATATCTCGGGTATGCCGAAACTCTCAAACCGCACGTCTGCGACACGGCGCGGGTACTTCACGAAGCGTTTGCCGCGGGCAAGAACGTGCTGTTCGAGGCCGCACAGGGTAGCTTGCTGGACGTCGATCACGGGACGTTTCCGTACGTCACGAGTTCGAGCAGTTTGCCCTCGGGTATCTGGTCTGGCTCCGGCGTTCCGTCGCGTGCGGTGACGCGGATTATCGGCATCGTCAAGGCGTACACATCGCGCGTCGGTCGTGGGCCGTTCCCCACCGAACTCGACGACGGCCCGACGGGTATCGGCGAGCGAATTCGCCAGATTGGCCGTGAGTTCGGCACCGTTACGGGGCGACCGCGGCGTACCGGCTGGTTCGATTCGATTGCCGTGAAGTACACGGCTACTCTCGCGGGTGTCGATGAAATTACCGTGATGTTGCTCGATGTGCTGAGCGGGCTGCCGGAGTTGAAGCTCGGGATCGGCTACGACCTCGACGGCGAGCGAATTACGCACTTCCCGAGCGATTCGTACGATCTCGAACGCTGCCAGCCGATCTACGAAACGATGCCCGGCTGGAGCGAAGATATTACGAAAGTCAAAACGCTGGCGGGGCTGCCGACGGCCGCACGCCGCTACGTCGATCGCATCGGCGAGATGGTCGGCAAGAAGATTTCGTTCGTCTCGATCGGCCCCGACCGCGACCAGACGATTCACCTCTCATGACGCCAGTGAAGCGGGATCCGATTGCACACGCGCACGCGGCCGGGTTGGACCCGGCACGGTTCCCCGCCCACATCGCGATCATCATGGATGGCAACGGGCGTTGGGCCGTCGAACGCGGCAAGGAACGCTTCGAGGGGCACCTGCGCGGCACCGAAACCGTCCGCACCATCGTCACCGAATGTTGTCGCCTCGGCATCGGCCAACTGACGCTGTATTGCCTCAGTATCGAGAACTGGAAGCGACCCAAGCTCGAACTCGATTTCCTGATGGTGCTCCTCAAACAGTACCTTCTCGACGAACGCGAATTGATCCGCGAGGAAGACATCCGCTTCCGTGTGATCGGTCGCCGCGATGGCCTGCCCGACGATGTGCTCGCCGAGATCGACGAGAGCGAGCGACTGAGCCGGGACAACGCGGGGATGACGCTCTGCCTTGCGATCAACTACGGCAGCCGCACGGAGATTCTCGATGCCGTGCGGGGAATCGCGCAGCGGGTGAAAGCGGGTGAACTCGCCCCCGATGAAATCACGGAAGACACTGTTGCGAATGCTCTGTACACGCGGGGAATGCCCGACCCGGATTTGCTGATTCGCACCGCCGGCGAGATGCGCGTGAGCAACTATCTTTTGTGGCAAATTTCGTACGCCGAGTTGTGGGTCACGCAGACGTATTGGCCGGACTTCACGCCGGAGACATTGCACGCGGCGTTGAAAGAGTATGCCCAGCGCGAGCGACGCTTCGGCGGGCTGAATTCCCCTGTTATTGAAAGCACCTGAACCGATGCTGCGTACCCGTTTGTGGGTCGGTTCGATGCTCGCCACCATCGCGGCGGGCATGCTGTTCGTCGATGCCACGTTCGCGCCGTACTACCCGTTCCTATTCGCAACGGTGCTCGCGCTCGGCTACTTCAGCACGCGCGAACTCCTGTCGATTTTACCCATAAACGAGCGACCGCGAACGATTCCCACGGTCATCGGCGTCTGCGCCTTGCTCGCGCTCAACTGGCTGCACGTGCCGAATGCGGTTGCGCTCGGGTTGGCGTTCGCGATACTCAGCGCGTTCCTCGTCGAGATGGCCACGTACACCGGCGACGGTAACGCCCTGCGGCGCGTAACGATGGCCGCGTTCATCGTCGCGTATCTCGGCTTCTTGCCGGGTTTCTTCGTGCAGTTGCGCTGGTCGCAGGGCGAACTTTCGGGGCTGGCACTGGCGGTAACGATCTGCGTGCCGAAGCTCGGTGACGTCGGCGCGTACCTGATGGGCCGTGCGTTCGGCCGACACAAAATGACGCCGCTATTGAGTCCGAAAAAAACCTGGCAAGGGTTCGCTGGCGGTATGATTGTTGCAACGAGTACCGCGATCGCGTTCGGCAATTACGAGCCGCGCTTGTTCGCATTCGGGCTGCCACACGCCATCGCGTTCGGTGTGCTCGTCGGGCTGGCGGGCGTACTCGGCGACCTTGCGGAATCGCTGGTAAAACGCGAATGCGGTAAGAAAGATGCCTCTCAGACGGTACCCGGATTCGGCGGGATTCTCGATGTCATCGACTCGATATTGTTCGCCGCACCGGTGGCCTACCTGCTGTTTCGAGTGGAATCGCTGTGACTTCGATAACCTTTTATGCGGTCATTGTCTCCTGTGCTCATCCCCATTGGAACTGAGGTTCGATCATGCCCGATACGCCGACGACGACAACCGTTATCGTGACGCTCGATAGCCGCGACGAGACGGTGATTCTGTTCGGCCCACGCGATCAATATTTGCGAATGATCCGCGATGCGCTCGGCGTGCGCGTCGTCGCCCGTGGCGATACGCTGCAACTCGATGGCACCGCCGAAGCCGTCGCGCAAGGCGAACGCACCTTTCAGCAGCTCCGCGTCGTGTTGCGCAAGCACGGCAAACTGGCTGCCGAAGATGTCCGTACGGTGCTCGAAGTCGTGCGTGGGGGCGACGAACGCGGTGGGCCGACGAGCCTTGCGGTGATGGACTCCGGGCGCTACCTGCGGCCGCGGACCGATGGCCAAGGGCGGTACGTCCAGGCGATGAAAACGCACGATGTCGTGCTGTGCGTCGGCCCCGCCGGTACGGGCAAAACCTACCTCGCCGTCGGCTGGGCTGTCAGCCTGCTGCGATCCGCCGCCGTCAAGAAAATCGTGCTCGTACGCCCTGCCGTCGAAGCGGGCGAACGCCTCGGCTTCCTGCCCGGCGATCTCGTCGCGAAGATCAACCCGTACCTTCGCCCGCTGTTCGATTCGCTCAACGACATCATGGAACCCGAGCAAGTGCGGCGTTACATGGAGAACGACATCATCGAGATCGCGCCGCTGGCGTATATGCGTGGTCGCACGCTCAATAACGCCTGCATTATTATGGACGAAGGCCAGAACGCATCGGTCGGGCAAATGAAAATGTTCCTGACGCGGATGGGCACGAATTCCAAAGTCGTCGTCACCGGCGACATGACGCAAGTCGACCTGCCGAACACGGTCAAGAGCGGGCTGGCCGATGCCGTTCTGCGACTCAAAGACGTCGAAGGCTTGGCCGTCGTTCACCTCGACGACGGCGACATCGTGCGAAACCCCATCGTTCAGCGAATCGTACTGGCGTACGAAGCCGACCCCGGCCGACAGCGGCGGTAGGGTGGCTATTCACGATGCGACCTTCTGGGCGGCTTTCTCGGCGATTTGCGTGCGGAGTTGTTCGGAATGCTCGCGGAGGTGGGCGAGTTCTTCTTCCAGTGTCGCGATCGCCTCGTCGTTTTGTTTCAACTCGATTTCTAGCGTGCGCCCCAACAAACGCGACATGGCCCGCATCGTTAGGATCGCGTGCCAGCCTTTCATCATCAGCCCGCGCATCCGATAGAGCCGACCGTACTTCGACAGTTGATCCGAGGCCCGCGTCAGCCGCAACAGCCGTGCGAGCAGTGCGGAATTCGCCCAGTACGTGAGGACGAATTCCAGCGCGGGCAACACGACGATGGCCAGATCGACCCACTTCTCTTTCACGTATAAGACCGGCCGCGGTGCGACCGAAAACTTGAGGATGAACTCGACGGCGAACGCGACCCAGATGGCCGCAATCGAGATGTGCAGTGCGAGCAAGAACCACGAGTTCGCGTTGGCCCGTTCGCTGGCGACGTACTCGAAGCCGAGCACGGGCAGAATGAGGAACGCGAACACCAGCATCGGTACGCGAAAGATGTGGTCGAGCTTGGCGAGCAAATCTTTCCCCGGCACGCGCCAGCCGAGCCGCGGCAACCAAACGAGGCCGTTCATCGGGTGACGCAGCCCCATCCGCAGCGGGGGAAACAACGAAACGAGGATGGCCCGGCGGATCACGCGGCCCCTCGATTGGCTCTCGTGGCGACGGCGTGCGGTATAAATCGCCTCGGCCGGAAACAACGGCCACAACACCATCAACGACACGGCCAAAACCCACTCTTCAAAGTTCGAGATGTCCGCTTGATGCGCGCGATGAATCACCCCCGCAACGGTGAGCAAGTACGCGAACGCCAACCAAAACAGGATGGCCGCAAATGGCGGTCGCGGTGGATTGAGATCGTCGTTCGGCGTCATCGCAGCGTCCTCCCTGCCCGGCTATTCGGAGGTCGAGATGCGGCATTGCGCGAAATCGCTCTGCGATTTTTCAAACGCCAACTGGGCCGTTCCATCTTCACACGCGGGCCGCGTGTGCTACCAATGTAGTCCACGCGGCCCGCGTGGAGGCGCGAAAGATTCCATCTTCACACGCGGGCCGCGTGTGCTACCAATGTAGTCCACGCGGCCCGCGTGGAGGCGCGAAAGGTTTCATCTTCACACGCGGGCCGCGTGTGCTACCACTCATTTCCTGCAACGCGGCCCGGCGGGTTCGCTGCTCTTTTCGGTCATTCCGGCGTTTCCGAGTGCGATCAGTTCGTGGGTTCGCGTCCGGTTCAGGTCGATATAACTCGTCCACTTTGCGGGCACATTGGCCTCGGAGAAGATCGCCTCGACGGGGCACTCGGGAATGCACGCCTCGCAGTCGATACAGTCGTCGGGATCGATGTACAGCTGATTTTCGCCCTGATAAATGCACTCGCACGGGCAGACGACGACGCAATCGGTGTACTTGCAATCGACGCACGGCTCGGTAATCACTAACGCCATTTCACGCACTCCTGTTATGACATGGGGCCGAGGTACTCGAACCGCAATGTCGTCCGTTCCCCGCGCGTCACGCGCTCGGCGAACATGCTGAGCGGGCGAACCCACAGGCCGCTGTCTTCGTACAGCGGGCGGTAGACGACGAGCGTTTCGTCGGTCTCCGAGTGGCGGGCGACGCCGATCACTTCATACTCGCCCCCCTTAAAATGACGATACCGCCCAGGCTTCACAGGTTCGGTCATGGTCGTTGTTTCCCTTGTAATGGCGTATAATTCTCTCCGGTATCGTATCCGAGGTGACTCTCGCGGTCCGCATTACGCTTTCATAAAATCGCAATATGCTCACCGTCACCATCGATGAATTGCAGTCTGCGACCGCCCGCTTCGACGCCGAAGCGAAGCCCGCCACGTTCGATACGGGGCGCTACCGAATGCCGTACGCGAGTTGGGGCGACGGCCCGCGTACGCTCGTGTTCGTTCACGGTTTATGCGATTGGCCACGCTCGTTTGCGATGCTGATGTCACGGCTTTGCGGCGAATATCGCTGTCTCGCGATTTCGCTCGCCGATGGCCGCACCGATGGCGCGAATCTCGGCATGTATTCGCACGCGGACTACGCGCACGATCTGATCGCGTTGCTCGATCATTTGCAAATCGATCGCGTCGATTTACTCGGTTCGTCGTTCGGTTCAACGGTGGCACTCCGCACCGCGATTACGTACCCGGACCGGCTGAATCGCGTGATATTACAAGGCGGTTTCGCGCGACGGCCACTCATCCGCATCGAACGTGGCCTGGCGCGTGTGGGCCGCTACTGGCCGTGGCTCATGGGCGATTTGCCGATCCGCGAGACTTCGATGCGCAAGCTCGAAGCCCATGCGTTCGTGACGGCCCCGAAGGAGGTTTTCGACTTCCTGTTGGTGAACAGCGGGCGGACGCCGATTCGCGCGGCCGCACGCCGGGCACTACTTCTCGATACACTCGACTTGCGCCCACAATTACAACGGGTGCGTTCGCCCGTGTTGATGATCGGCGGCGACCGCGACACGATCGTCCCGCGAATGTACGAAGCCGAAGTCGAAGCGGGCGTGCCCGACGTACGGCGAATCGAATATTCGCCGTGCGGCCACTACCCGCAATACACTCACCCCGAACGCATGGCGCAAGATATGCGCGCATTTTTAGCCGACAGGTAAACCACCATGACGCGCGATCAATTGCTCCGCGAACTCGAATCCGAACTGGAACTCTCGCCGCAGTCTTTGCACGGCCCGGAGGAACTCGCGAACTACCCCGCGTGGGATTCGCTGACGCAAATGAACTTCCTCGTTTACCTCGATTCCGCCAAAAACGGAATGCACCTCACCCCGCAACGCATCGCCGAGTGCCGAACCGCCCAGGAACTCGTCGACGCATGTGTAGTGTCGACGCAGTGATCCGCGTTCTGAAGTCGATCCGTTATAGCGAATGATCGTTCGCTATAATCGCAAGGTCTGGTATTAAAGTTGACGATAATCGACTGCTAAACAACTGTGGAGAATCGACTTGCGCCCTTCCGATTTTACTTTTGCCGCCGCAAACAATCTTGCAAGAGAAGTCCGGTTCGTCGTTCCAACGATCTCGCCAGTGGTAGCGAACGCATCGGAAATCCCCCTTCGCATGACCGGTACCGACGCGGTTTCGGTTGCAGTGCCGGGCGCAGTGCCGGTTGCAGTAACAGGGGGCATCGGGTTGCATCGAACTGCACTGAAGTACACTTTGGGCATCTTCGATGAAACGAGTGGCGGTTCGGCGGAAAGCCTGGAAATGAAGCAGACCGGCGCTGTTTTGCACCGGTCTGCCGTAGATTGCTCAAGTGCCTCGGAAAGGGCTCGAACCTTTGACCCGCTGATTAAGAGTCAGTCGGTTCCAATTTGTAACGTATTGCAGGATAGCACGTTACGTCAATCCGCCGAACCCGTTGCAGTGCCGGTTGCAGTAGCGGGGGGAAGCGAAGGGGGCAACGACGATCCGGACTTGACGCGCCTTATCGCTGCGTGGCCGATGCTATCCGAACCGATTCGCCGTGCCATGCTCGCCATCCTCGAAGCCGCAACGTGATGGCAACGGGGCGAAAACATCCCCCTGATCCCCCGCATCCCCCGTTTCGAGTCTGCGGTAGCGTGCTACCCATGACGCTGAAGGCCGCGATTCGAGCGATGATTCGTATGACACGGGTTCGCTCGATGCCCTGGCAAAAGTTACTTGTGGTAACCCGGCACAATCACGAACTACGCCCCAGTCGCGTGGCCGTTTGTGGGCATCAGCCGAGGCAGTTTTTGGCCATTAGAGCAGTGCAGTTTCAAAGTTTGATTTTGAGCTTGTGGCATGGGTCGGCCGGCATGCTTTTGCTTGTACGGCAGGGTGTTACGTGTTCGGCATAATTGCTGCAGGCGGGATTTTTTATAGCCGGTGGTTTGTGGCGTCAGATTTTGAGGATTTCCCCAGCGCGGAAGCGGCTAAATTTTGAAAGCCATTTACAAACTCGAAACTGCGTTGGACACTGGTTTGATGACAATAGCTTTGAAGTGACCGGACCGCTGCCGTCGGCGTGAAAGAACGAACCGCGACACATCGGAGGGCCGATGCGGGCTTCCGTAGGCAGTTGGTCGAATTTGGCATTTCACGACGGTACGTAGTTCCGCCGGAAACTCGCCGATGGCATGGCCACCGACTGCCAAAAGTTACCTGAGGTAACCCGGCGCAATCGCAAACTGTGCCAGTCGCGTGTCTGTCCGTAGGCATTTCCTATTTTTGCATTCCGATGCTTGACGCGACGATAGATTTCGCATCAAATGAGGTTGGTGTTTGTAAAACCATCCATCGCCTGTTGGAACGTCACTACGCCCACCGCACTGGCAACTGTTTGGGGTTCTTATGTTCCTGGTTTTCCACTGCCCGACCTGTCATCAGCCGAGTCAGTTCCCAGAGGGTGAACTCGGTAAAGTCACGCGGTGCCCTCGTTGTCAGAACTGGATGACACTTCCTCATCAGGCACCGCCAGTAGCCGCTTCCGATTTATCAGCCCTTGATCCCGGAATCGGGCGGATCATAAAACCCCTATCGAGCCATTCACCGTCTGGTTATAGTGGTGTGTTGATGATCGGTCTGGCCGTTCTGATTGTGGGTGGTCTTTTAGTCGGGGGTTGGTTAATCCAAAAACAGATGCGTCCTAACATCGCGGAAGTTCAAGACGGCAAGAAGTCATTCGATGCCGATGCCAAATCGAAAGTACCTCCAAAAGCTTCTGACCCTGCTTATACAAACAGTTCTCGGCAACTTGTCAAACTTAAGCCCAGTGTTGTAGAGCCACTTGAAGAACCACAGCCCAAAGCAATGCCTACCTTTAAAAGCGTGTGGGCCGATGCAGTCAGGATTTCGTACGAATGGGATGCCAAGGAACCTGTTGCGACGCAGAAAGCACTCTTTACATTGGCGTTAATTGATGACTTTAAAGCCAAATCGCTTATGAAGACCGTGGACAACGAGCCAGCAACGTTGTCAATTTATTACACTGAACTGTCGAATTTTGGTCTGTTCGACTATACGGAAAGAGTATCTCGCAGGAGTGCAATGGAAAAAAATGGCAATTATCAACAGATCGTAGAATCTCTTTGGAACGCATCCGTCACCGCAGAGCAAATCACGAAATCAGCATCATACTGGTACATTTCCCCGTTCAGTGATCGGTTTTTAGTGTCTCAGGCTCTGGAGGGACGCTATAAGCCTATATCTACCAGTGCAGTTAAGTTGCTCGCCTCAGTTCCCGGAGGCATAGATTGGCTTCGCGGTATTCCCTGATTGCCGAAGGCGAGTACACCGATGCGGAGAGGAAATCGAAGCGCGTCGGCGTCTGCGGGCTTTCGTTGGCAAGTGTCGAACTGCGTTCCGCAACGGTTCGCAGGGCCGTCGGCAAGTAAGCCAGAAACGAATTGATCCCGCCTGATACAGAATTCGGCACTTCCGGCGAATTCCGTATCAAAGCTCTGCACTGCCTGTCATCAACCGAGTCAGTTCCACATTTTGCCGATAGACTATCAGACTGCGGGTGGGACAGCTGTAAATGGGTTCCCACAGCTAGCACATGTCACCAGGAAGCCGAACAAGCTAGCAGGAACATTCGCGGGTCGGCGACAATGCGGGCAGCAGTAAATCATCATTGCCGGGATCGGATAAACTGGGGCATGTGGTGCGGCCGGATTGTCAAACGGGTTTCTGTCGTCCTGTTGGTATCGACGGCCATAGCGACGGCGGTCGTCCGTTTGAACAACGGCCCATACTAAGGCGAGTACCCACCCGACCAATAACCATCCAAGAAGAAGATTTATTAGAAAAATGGCGAGTAGGTTAGGATGGCCTCGATACGCTGCGATAAAGGACGGAAGGAAGTACAGAGGAATCGAGACAATTAAACCAAATACAATAATTAGCACTAAGGCATCCGAGTTTAACTCAGCGAACAATTGCATGACTGGACCTTAACGTAAAACTGTCTTGGGCGTTGACTCGAAGAAGTCATTCATGCAATTGCTTTATGCATTGTGGCGGATAAGGGAATGCAAAACGCCATTTGTTACGAAATGGCGTGAATTGCACCGGAATGTTTCGGCAATTGGTGTTGGTTAAATCGCTGAGTTCGCAGCATCCGATGATGCCAACGATGATCACACATTGCCTACACGGTGCTTTACTCAGAGAAAAAATAACGTGGCTACAAAGAAGTCCAAAACGCTGAAGCCGACGAATGCTTACGCCCGGTTGCACGCTCACGGATTGACGCTCACGCAACAGAGCGCCGTCGATCTGCTCGCTGCCGGGAAGAACGATACCGAGACTGCCGATGCGCTGAAACTCAATCGCGTTACCGTTACCCGTTGGCGGTTGTACTCGCTGGACTTTCAGGCCGCCATTGCAGAGCGAAGGGCGTCGGTCTGGGGGGCGGCTGCGGACCGTTTGCGGGCAATCCTTCCGAAGGCCATCGACTTGCTCGAAGCGGAATTGAACGGCGGTTCTGTGCCAGTCGCTTTGGCCGTGCTGAAGTTGGCCGGGCCGCTGCCTTCGGCTTCAAATTCCCCCACCGATCCGCAAGACATCCTCTTGGCGGAAGTAGAACGGGAACGCGCACGCGCACGTTTGCGCACACCGATGAATGTAGAAGACCTGATCGACGGGTTGCCGGACTACCAGACGCACGTCGAAGCGGTACGCCGCAAGTTGGAGCAACTCGCCGGACCACCGGAAGAACAACCGGAGTTGGTCGACCAAAACGGGGTTACCTCAAGTAACCCAACATAAATGAGACCGATTGACTTTGGCCGTGCGATCCCATCACCGGGCATTCGTGAACGCAGAGTTACGCCTAGTAACGTTGCAACCTCTATTGTCGTTTTGATGCGGCGCAAACGATCCCACACGACTATAAGACTGTTGGAGGCCAGCGGAAGTAATTACCCGCTGATAAAGCCGGGGTTGTCGATTCGATGGCTTGTATCCCATTGATCAGCAACCCCGGCCCGCCAACGACAGGTACAAAACATGGCGACTGATCCATCCGGCAATTCGGTTATTCCCAGCGACTCATCTTCACCAATCGCGACAACGGGAAGCCAAACATTCGATCTACTTCGCGAAGGATGGATTGACGCTCACATTGTCTGCACTCTTCGCGGCTTGAACTGGACTTCGGCGTCCTGCTTCCAAATGATGATCGATCTGGCTAGACGGCTGAATTGTGTTCTGGAAAGTTCACCCTATTACGCACATAACATGTTTCGCGTTCGTGGCATCCTGAATGATATTACCCAACTCCAGCACGACTCAGTTTCCCCGTCAGAGAGAGAGAATCCCATATTGCATATCGTATTTGACCGATGCGCAGACATCTTCAGAGCCGCACTGGAAGAAGGTTCAATCGGTTACGATGCCACTGTAGAGCAATTTTTACGCGAAAGAGCTTCTCAGTCTGGTATTCGGGTGTAATCTCGCCGTTGCGCTCGTTTTCTCGCGATTTTCGCTCGGCAGCCCGCGTTGCGACGCGGGAGTTCGTTCCCCTTTTCAACGACAGCGTC
>JAYWCL010000207.1:0-14002 GCA_043780595.1 Limnoglobus sp. | reverse complement strand
ATCTATTTCTACTGTATCCGCTGTAAACCGTTAATTGACAGGGACTTCCGAATATTCGCTGAAAATCCATTAATGCATCCGCAACGAACACAGATTTTCAGCTCCTACAGGAAACCTAGAGGATGACACATCCATCCCGGTCAGACACGGAATTCAGACCAATTGTCGAGGATTCCATAAACTCTTTCCGCCATAGTACTTCCGGCGGATACAGTAGAAATAAGAAAGTAAGTGCCATTGGGCTCACGCCACCATCGACCAGTGGATCCCCGAGCTGACGAATCGACGACTGTTGTTTTTATGCCGATCCACAGCCTGACGACGTTTATGTGTGACTCTGGCGCTCTACACGAACTTTCCTGTCTGGGCTATTCAATGCGGCGTGGGAGCTTTTGTGGGCAGATCGTAAATCGCCGGATACATGAGGCTAATTCGACAATTTTCGCACGGTCCCGTTGCGCGGGTGTGCCTTTTTAATGCTAACCGTTAGATACAGCTGGCTGATTTGCCCAGTCTTCTTAACCTTCTCTTCTTCATTAGGTCGCCCCCCTATGAGTTGGATGCAGCGCCGCCGCCGCCTTTCCTGTTTCCGCGCACCGGTCACCGCTCGTAAGCCGAACCGCAAGCCGATTATCGGCGTCGAAAAGCTCGACGACCGGATCAATCCGGCACCGATACCGTCGATCCTCGGGTTGTCGTCGAGCAACATTTTGCTGGGCGAACAAGCGAATTTTGGCTTCCGCTTCGCGAATACCAGCCCCACCGATGCCGGTTTTGCTCCGTTCATCGAAGTCGCGATGGACACCAGCGGCCGCGATGGCGCGGCCACGAATCCGCGAGACGGCTACAGTACGCCGACCGTCACGGGAGCCGGGCTGACGCTGACGCCGGCCACGACGATCACCCTGATCGCAGGGCAGACGACGTACATCAACCCGCTGACGGGCGAATCTCGGGCGGTGCCGGCGGGGTTCGGCAAGAACGACACGATCTTCATTTACAGCTTGCCGTTCGGCAGCTTCAGCCCGACGCAAAGTACGGCCGTCACGATCACCGCGCCGACGAGCAAACTCGCCGACGTCGGCACGATTTTGCCGATCGCGGTGACGGGTGGCTTCCGCGACAACGAGGCGGCGCTGAACGGCCCCGGTATTTACTTCGGCCCCGCGACGGCGGGAGTGACGCCCGAACTGTATCGCTTCAAAAAGATCTACCTCGGGCCAGAAAGCGAAACCGCGACCGGGCCGAACTTCGTGCGTCGATACCGTCTGGAAGTCGACATTGCCGACGGCCAAACGCTGACGAACACGAAGCTGAACGACGACCTCGCCGCGAGTATGCAGATCGTCGCGAAGACGGCCACGAACATGGCGGCGTTCACCTCGGCGGCACCCGCCTCGAACGTCTTCGCCGTCGGAAACCTTACCGGTTCGGCGGTCAACACGGCACCCGATGGCACGCTCAGTTACAACTTCGGCACGGTGGTCGGCACGCCGCTCGCGGTCGATGCGGCATACGAATTCGACTTCTATATCCCGCGCGATCTGGCCGGTGGCGGCGCAGTCGTTCCGCAAGGCACCGATAGCGTCACGCACCAGAACACCGCGAGCACGCAAGCGAACTGGACGCCACTCGATGGCCGCGATGCCGCGAACCAGAACGTGGCGAAGGCGACGCCGGACAACGGCCCGCACACGCTCGAAGAACAATCGATTGCGATTCAAAAGTCCGTCGAGGCGATCGACCCGGCAACGGGCCTCGCGATCCCGGCGGGCCAGTCGATCCGCCCCGGCATCACGCTGTTGCGGTACACGCTGAACTACCAGGTTTCGGACTACTACGCCTTCGACAATCTGTTCGTGAACGACACGCTTTCGGACGGCCAACGACTGTTCCTCGGCACGCGCGGCGTCGTGACATCTTTCCCGACGATGACGGTAAACAACGCTTTCCTCACTGGGTCGCCGAACGGCAGTCGCCAGAATACATCGGGCAACTTCCAGGGCAACACGGTCATCGATTATCAGCGGCGGTACAATCCCGTCGCCGCCGCCGATCCGACGAGTTTCCCCGTCGATGGTCCCGCGACGGGCACCATTTCGCCGACGGTATTTGCGAACCTCGCCGCGAGCGTGCAAGCCGATGGTTTGACGAGCGACACGGGTACGACGGGTTTGCGGTTCGATATCTCGAAGGAACTCAAGGCGCGACTCGGTGCGAATGCGGGGCGGCTGGTCGGCGGCGAAGTCGGCAACGATGGCACCGGCCCCACGAACAATTCGATTGCAGGAAAACAGTTCGGCGGCACCACCGGCACGATCGTGTTTTACACAGAAGTCAGCCAGGAATTCAGCGACTCGTACCGCACCGCGAACGGTGGCTCGAACGATGCGAGCGTGGATCAGGGCGACATCCTTTCGAACGCCGTCAACGATCCGCGAACCGCAGGCCGCGATGGCATCATCGGCGATCAATTGCTAACGAGTACGATCAATGCGGCCGTGCCGACGATCGTCGGCACCGGCTCCGATGATAGCGGTTCGAGCGTCGTCATTCCGTACGGCGTGCAAGAGAAACAGATCTACGCGATCAACGGCCAGACCGTTCCCCCTACGGGGCCGACCGATCCGCCATTGTCGATTCAGCCCGGCGACCGCGTGACGTATCGCCTGACCTACACGCTGCCGATCAGCAGCTTCGAGCAACTCCAGTTCATCGATTTCCCGCCGCTCCCGGTGATGGACGTCGACGACTCGGGGCCGTTCACGTTCGTTCGCGATCCGGCCGCCTACGGCTTCCTGCCGGGGCAAGTCGGCGTCGTCGATGCCGCCGGAGCGAACCCGGCCGACGACACGTACTTCAACACCTTCGCACCCGGCAACGGTGCGGGCCGCAACCCGAGCCTCGCCGTCGATTCGGTTAGCAACAGCATCACCTTAAACTTCGGTACGCAAGAGGACACGCAGCGACGTTCGACGCAAATTTCCGTGCTCGTTACGTTCGTCGTCGGCAACCAGCCGTTCTCGTCGGACTTGTTCCTGACGAACCAATTACGCATCTCGGAAGGTTCGACGAACGCGGGCACGACCACGGTCGAAGACCTGCGCCGATTCGAACTCGTGCGGCCATTCGTGACGGTACAAAAAGGCACGGCAGCGGGGAACACCACCGGTTTCACCGTCGGCACGGGTACGGATCAGATCATCTTCGGCGGCACGAACGTCGCACTGCCCGCCGTCGGCTCGAACGTCGCCAGCACGGTCATCAATCGCGCGGGCACCGTACTTTCGGGCACGAATGCGATCTTCAACGCGACGCAATCGAACAGCATCGGCGCGCAGAACATCACGCCATCGAACCTCCCCGTCGATGCGGGCGACACGGTGCGTTACGCGGTGGTGGTGCAGAACAGCGGCAAGGGCGATGCCTTCGATGTGAACCTCACCGATACGATCCAGCCGCAGTACAACCGAACCGCGTTCGACCCGACGACCGACCTGCGCGTGATTCGCGGCGACGGCACGGTGCTGACGCCAGCGACCGATTACACGATCACTTACAACGGGCTGACGGGTGCGATCGCAATTCAGCTCGTCGATAATTACTCGGCGGGGAACGTCGGCGGGGCGACCGAAGACAGTCACATCGGTGCATTGAGCCGAGGCAACCGTACGGCCGGCGCAATCGACAATGGCTCGAATACGATCGTCGTGCTTTACGATGTGACGCTGTTGAACACCGTCACGCCGAACCAGCTCATCACGAACACCGCAATCGTACCGGTTTACTCCAACAGCGAAGGCGGAGTCGATCTCACCGATCCGGCTGTGGTGCCGGGCGCGACCGAACCGACTGACCAGGCCACGGTGACGACGCGATTGCCACTCGTGGCCAAGACGCTGGTTTCGACCGAATTCACCGCGCCGGGCAACAACCTGGCGAATCAGGCGACGATCGGCGAGTACGTCACGTACACACTCACGCTGACGGTTCCCGAAGGCTTCACGCCTGCGGGTGCGATCATCGACACGCTGAACAACGGGCTCGCGTTCGTCGACGTGCTCAGCGTGGCGACGTCTTCCGGCGTCAGCGTGGCGACGCCCCCCGATGCCGGCAATAACCCTGCGAACACGACGATCACGAACAGCGCCCGCACGATTACGTTCGGCCTCGGCGACATCACGAACAGCAACACCGATAACGCGACGACGGAAACGATCACCATCACCTATCGCGCCATCGTGCTGAACACGAACGGCGTATCGGGCACCGCGAACAACCAAGCTGGGAGTACGCGGAACAACAGCGCCCGCTTCGAGTGGACGAGCAACACCTCGACGTTGACGAGCGTATCTGCCGGGCAAACGAACACGCTCAGCGGGGGCGTCTCGGGTACGCTGACGCCGGTCACGATCGTCGAGCCGACGGTTACGCCGGTGAAAGACGTGGCGAACGTCACCGCCGGTGGCGCGTTTGGCCAACGCACCCGCGGCGATGCCGGCGACGAGATCGACTACCGCATCGTGCTGACCGGCAGTGGCACGACCGCCTACGAAGTCTCACTAAACGATCCGATTCCCATCAGTTTCTTCAGTGGTGGCGTCGCGATCCAGTCCGCGACTTCGACCGGAACGATCCGCTTCAACGGCATCGCGCGAACGGCAACGACTGCCGATTTCTCCATCGATGGCAGCGGCGTTCTGACGTTTACGGCCGGCCTCGATGTCGACATTGAAACGGGTGCGACGCTCACCGTCGTCGTTCGCGGTACGGACTTCACCGGCTCGACGGGGCAACTCGTTACGAACACTGCTGAAGTCCGCTGGACGAGCCTCGATGGCACGCCCGGCACGCGCTCCACGCATAACACCAACAGCACCGAACGCACCGGTGCCGATGGCTTGCTGGGCACTGCACTCAACGATTATCGCTTGCGAGACGACGCTGTAATCGAGTCGCCGCCAGTCGTTCGCAAATCGATCGTCGCGACTTCGGAAGCGCACACGCCGGGTTCGAACGTCGCCATCGGCGAAATCGTCCGCTACCGCGTCTACGTGTCGCTCGGCGAAACGCCAACGGGCGTGCCGACGTCGAACGTGCAGATTCGCGACTTCCTGCCGACGGGCTTGTCGTTCCTCAACGATGGCACCGCCCGCTACGGGTTCATTTCGTCGAACGGTGCGAACCTCACTTCGAGCACGCTCGGTGGGGCCGGTATTATCGGGAACGAGACGACGCTCGCCTCACTGTTGTCGTCGTCGCTAACGGGAATCTTCGGCGATGCCGACCTCTCGCTACTGAACACCGGCAGCGCGACGGGCGATCCGATCATCTACGTCAGTGGCCAGGACATCTTCTTCCGCCTCGGCGACATTTCCAACGCCGACCGCGATAACAACGTCGAATATGTGGTGATCGAGTACAACGTGCTCGTGACAAACCAGACGAGCAACCAGGCCGCGACGAACCTCGATAACTACGTCACCGCACTCGCGAACGACGTCTACATCGACATCGTCAACGATGCCAACGGCGATGGCCTCGGTAACGGCGAAGCGACGATCGTCGTCAATCCCGCGAACCCGACGAACCTGCCGACGGCCCGCGTCACCGTCGTCGAGCCGAACATCCAGATCGTCAAGAACGTCATCGCTACCGATGGTTTCGTGGTGACGTACCAACTGACGATCACCAACACGAACACCGGTAACACGACGACGGCGTTCAACACACGCATCCTCGATATTTTGAATGCGACGAACTTCGGACTGAACACCGGCAGCGTCAGCATCGCACCGGGTACTGCGACCGGCATCACCAACGGCACCGCGGGCAACACGGTCGATCTGACGATCGACACGTTCCCCGTCGGCAACACCGTTACCATCACGTACACGGTGAATGTGCTCGTCACGCCGACGGGTGTGAACACGCTCGTCAACGTCGGCACAACCACGACGACGGGGCTACCCGGCGCGCAAGGCACGCTGCCGTTCTTCGGCACGACGGCCACAACCATCGGCGCATCGGGCACGGCCACCGGCGAACGCAACGGTACCGATGGCGTCGGCGGCTTGCTCAACGATTACGCCTCAAACGACCTGGAATTGCTCGGTTCCTTGGGCGATCGCGTCTACTACGATGCCAACGGCGACGGCGTCCAGGACGCGGGCGAACCGGGACTCGTCGGCGTGCCGGTTACCGTTACGTGGGCGGGGCTGGATGGCAATTTCGCGACGGTCGGCGATAACAGCGTCATCACCGTACTCACGGGCACCGATGGCAAGTGGATCGTCAACGCGCTACCGCTCAATGGCAAATACCAAGTGACCGTGCCGACGGTGTTCGCCGGTATGGGCGTGACCGATGCGACCGATGACGGCGTGCTGACCGCATCGAACAAATCCTCGATCACGCTCACCGGCGTCGATGCGGGGACGACGAACAATCGCACGCAAGACTTCGGCTATCGCGGCACGGCCTCGCTCGGCAACCGCGTCTTCATCGACGCCAACGGCGACGGCATCCAAAGCACCAACGGCCTCGAACCGTCGCTCCCCGGCGTAACCGTCAACATGACGTGGGCGGGGGCCGACAACATCTTCGGCAACGCCGACGATCTCACGTTCAGCACGGTGACGACAAATGCCGCCGGTACGGGGCCGAACTACGCGTTCAACTTCTTGCCCGCAGGCGATTTCAAAATCGCCGTGAGTACGACGGGTGGCACGGGTGGCGTGCCGAACAACGCAACGCTGACCGATTCGCTCGACAATGCCGTGCTGAATGCGGTCGGTACGGTGACGACGAACCTGACGCTCGGCGAGAACGAAACGACGATCGACTTCGGCTACAAGGGCACGGCAAGTATCGGCGACACGGTGTGGTACGACGCCGACGGCAACGGCGTGCAAGGCGCAGGCGAGCCGGGGATTGCGGGCCAGACGGTCACACTGCTCTGGAGCGGCCCCGATGGCGCGTTCGGCGGTGGCGACGATGTCACGTTCACGACGACGACCGATGCAAATGGCAACTATCTCTTCCCGAGCTTGCCCGTAAGCGGCGAATTCGCGCCGTACCGCGTGACGGTGGCGAACCCGACTGGCTACCCGACGCAGACGTTCGATTCCGATGGCCTCGGCACGGCGAACCGTTCCGAACTGAATCTCAATCAGAACGAGAACAACGTCGCGCAGGATTTCGGCTTCCGCGGTACGGCGAGCCTCGGGGACTTCGTGTGGCTGGACGAGAACGGCAACGGCAAACAAGACGCGGGGGATGCGGGTATCGATGGCGTCGCGGTGCAACTGTTCTTCGATCGCAACAACGATGGCGACTTCGCCGACGCAGGCGAGAACCTGCCACTGCTAACGACGACGACAGCGGGTGGCGGGAAGTACTCGTTCCCGAATCTCGCGGCGGGCAACTACCAAGTCGGCTTCGGTAACAGCGATGGCACCACGACCTACACGCGCACCGTGCAAGACGTGGTGGCCGCCACGGATGCACTCGACAGCGACGCGAATGTCGCAACGGGTCGCACGGGAACCTACACGCTCGCCAACGGCCAGACCATCCCGACGGTCGATGCGGGTCTGTACGTGCCGGTGAGTATCGGCGACACAGTGTGGTTCGACGCGAACAACAACGGTGCGTACGATTCGGCCACCGAGCCGGGCATTCCGAACGCGAGCGTCACGGTCGTTTGGTTCGGCCCCGATGGCGTATTCGGCGGCGGCGACGACCAGACGTTTTCGGCCACCACCGACAGTGCTGGCATGTACCTCGTGACGAGCTTGCCACCGGGCGAGTACCAGGTGAGCATCGACCCCGCGAGCCTGCCAGAGGGTCTCGTTCAGACGTTCGATCTCGATGGCACTGGCACGGCGAACACCACGTCGCTGACCGCGATTTCGGGCGTGGATCGCCTCGACGCGGACTTCGGCTATCGCGGCACTGGCAGCGTCGGCGACACGGTGTTTCTCGATATCAACAACAACGGCAAGTTCGACACGGGCGAGGGAATCGCTGGCGTACAAGTGCAAATTAGCGGCGACCTCGATGGCGATGGCTCGCCGGAATCGCTCTTCGCCATCACCGATACCGATGGCCAATACACCTTCCCGAACCTGCGTGTGACGGCAACGGGCGTACCGTACACCGTGACGATCGACAAAGCGACGTTGCCCGCCGCGTCGGTGGCGAGCGTCGATCCGGATGGCGTACACGACAGCCAATCCGTCGTCACGATCACGAGCCGAATCCCGAACAATGTGCTGCAAGACTTCGGTTACCGCAGCACGGGTAGCGTCGGCGATACGATCTTCCTCGACGCGAACAAGAATGGAAAGTACGACGTCGGCGAAGGCATCACCGGCGTCACGGTCACGCTCACCAGCGACTTCGACGGCGATGGCTTGCTCGAAACGCAATCGACCGTTACCGATGCGGACGGGCAATACCTGTTCACGGGCCTCATCACGAACGACGGAAAAGGTGCGGGCGTCGAGTACACCGTCACCGTCGATTCGGCGACGTTGCCTACCGATGTCTCGCAAACGGTCGATCCCGATGGCGTCCTCAGCAACACCTCGATCATCACGCTCACCGATGCGACGCCGAATAACCTGCTTCAGGATTTCGGCTACCGTGGCACCGCAAATGTTGGCGATACGGTGTGGTTCGATGCGAACAACGACGGCATTAAGGGGGCGAACGAGCCGGGCATTGCCGGGGCGAAAGTCACGGTCGTTTGGTTCGGGCAAGATGGCATCGAAGGCAACGCCGACGATGTGACGACGACCACCGTGACGGCGGGCAACGGCTTCTGGCAGGTGACGGGGCTGCCCGTCGGAAACTACCGTGCGACGGTCGATACGGCGACGTTGCCGAACGGCCTGAACGTGCAGACGTACGATCTCGATGGGACGAGCACGCCGAGCACGACGCCGTTTACGCTGGAATTGTCGCAAAATCGCGTCGATGTCGACTTCGGTTATCGCGGCACCGCGAAACTCGGCGACACGGTCTGGGTCGATCTCAACGGCGACGGAATTCAGACGCCGAACGAGCCGGGCATCCCGCACGCCACCGTCACGCTGGTGTGGTACGGCCAAGATGGCGTATTCGGCGGTGGCGACGATGCGACGCTGACAACGATCACCGACTCGAAGGGAAACTATCAGTTCATCGATCTGCCGAGCGGCAACTTCCAAGTCAATGTGAACCCCGCAACGATCCCCGCGAACCTGCTCCCGACTTACGATCTCGACGGCAAGGCGACCGCGAATGTCACCCTCGTGTCACTCGCGGTGGGCGAGAGCAATCCGGCCGTGGACTTCGGCTACAAGGGCACGGCATCGGTTGGGGATTTCGTCTGGTACGACGCGAACAACGACGGCACGCCAACCTTCGCCGAACCGGGTATCGCCGGTGTCACCATCACGCTGACGTTCGGCGGGGCCGATGGCGATCTAACGACGACCAACGACAACATCACGTTCGTCACCACCACGGGTGCGGATGGCAAGTATCTGATTTCGGGCTTGCCGGTCAGCATTAACGGTGCGTTGCCGAACTACATCGCCACGGTGTCGAACGTTCCTGCGATCTTCACGGTGCAGACGTTCGACCTCGACGGCAAAGCCACGCCGAACGCCGCAACGTTCGTGCTGGGTGCCAGCCAGAATCGTCGCGATGTCGACTTCGGCTTCCAGGGGACGGCAAGCCTCGGCGATTACGTCTTCCAGGACTTCAACGGAAATGGCGTGCAAGACGCCGGCGATACTGGTGTCAGTGGTGTGACAGTCAATCTGCTCGATGCCGCCGGGAACAAGCTCGCAACCACGACCAGTAGCGTCGATGGCAAGTACAGTTTCCCGGGTCTGGCGGCCGGAAACTACAAAGTCGCGTTCGTCGCCCCAGGTGCGTTCGCGTTCACGGCGAAGGATCAGCAAGGCAACAACGCCGCCGACAGCGATGCGGACCGCACGACGGGCATCACGGCCACGATCGTACTGGGCACGGGCGAAATCAACCCGACGATCGACGCCGGGCTATACGTGCCGGTGAGTATCGGCGACACGGTGTACTTCGACGCGAACGGCGATGGCAAACAAGCCAGCACCGGCGAACCGGGCATCCCCGGCGCGACGGTCACATTGAAGTACGCGGGGCCGGATGGCGTGTTCGGCACCCCCGATGATGCGACCTTCAGTACAACCACCGATGCGAGCGGGAAGTACCTGTTCACGAGCTTGCCACCGGGCAATTTCCAAGTCGATATTTCCAAGTTGCCGAACGGGCTGACCGTCGCGACGGCCGACCTCGATGGCATCGCCACGCTGAACACGACGAAGCTGACGGCCATCTCCGGTACGAACCGCCTCGATGCCGACTTCGGCTATCGCGGACCGGGCAGTATCGGCGACACCGTCTACTTCGACTTCAACGGTGATGGCCTGCAAACCGTGGGCGAACCCGGCATTGCGGGGGCGAAAGTCACGGTCACGTGGCTCGGCTTCGACGGCGTGGCGGGCGGTACCGACGATGTGACGTACACGACCACGACCGACGCAACGGGTAAGTATTCGGTGGCGAATCTGCCGCTCGGGAACTACACGGTCGGCATTGATCCAACGTCGCTGCCAACCGGTTTCGTGCCGGTCTCGGACCTCGATGGCGTCCGTACGCCGAACTCCACGAAGCTGACACTGGGCACTAGCAACCCGAACCGCGTCGATGCCGATTTCGGCTACGTCGGCACCGGTTCGCTCGGGGACCGCGTGTGGGTGGACTTCAACGCCGATGGCAAACAAGACGCCAACGAACCCGGCGTTCCCGGCGCAACGGTGGTGGTGAATTACGCGGGTGTGGATAACGTCTTCGGGACTGCCGACGATGGAACATTCACCTCCACGACGGGTGCGAACGGCATTTATGGCTTCCCGAATCTGCCGTTGGGAACGTACAAAGTCAGCGTCACCGGCGGCCTGCCAACGGGGACCGTACCGACCTACGACCTCGATGGTACGCCGAACAACACGACGACGACAAGCCTGTCGCAAGGTCAGAACCGGACCGATGTGGACTTCGGCGTGCGGGGCACGTCGAGCATCGCCGGTTCGGTGTTCCGCGACGATAGCAACGACGGCCGCCGCGACCCCGGCGAACCCGGTTTCCAAGGCGTGACGATCACGTTGAGCGGCACCGATATCCTCGGCAACCCGATCACCGTCGTGACGACGACGAACGGCAACGGCGACTACAACTTCCCCGGCCTCCTGCCCGGAACGTACACCGTTACGGAAAGCACGCAGCCACCCGATACGGCAGATGGCCTGGATTCTGAGGGCAACGTGAACGGCAACCCGATGGGCACTGCCGGGAACGACATCGTGCAAACGATCGTTCTCGGGGCGGGTCAATCGTCGGTGGCGAACGTGTTCGGCGAACTGGCCGGGCTGGTTTCCGGTACGGTCTACGTCGATCGCAACCGCGATGGCGTCCGCGATCCGAACGAACCGCGTCTGCCGGGTGTGACGATTCAGCTCATCGATTCGACGGGCCGCGTCATCCGTACCACGACCACCGATACGGACGGCAACTACCTCATTCGCGGCTTCGCACCGGGTACATACACCGTGCGGGAATTGCAACCGGACGGCTACGGAAACGGCACGCCGAACGATCGCGTCGTCGATGTTCCCCCGCTCGGCATTACGGGAATCGACTTCGGCGAAATCACCGGCACCGTGGCGGGCTTCGTCTATCGCGATTACTCGATCGACGGGATGCGGACGCTCGCGACGGGCGAAACCGGCATCGGTGGCACGACGATCGCGATTACCGGAACCGACGTTCGCGGGAACGTCGTCAACCGCACGACGACGACCGATTCGCTGGGCCGATACGAGTTTGCCGACTTGCTGCAAGGCAGTTACACGCTGACGGAAACGCAACCGAGCGGCTTCTTCTACGATGGCTTGGACACCGTCGGCAACTTCGGCGGCACAGCCAGCAACGACAAGTTGGTCGTCGGCCTGCCACCGGGTAGCGATGGCGTCGATTACAACTTCGGCGAGTTTCCACCGGCCGACCCGTTCGGTTACGTCTACCAAGATTTGAACTTGAACGGCATTCGCGATGTCGGCGAACCGGGTATCGCGGGCGTGCCGATCACGATCTCCGGGACGGCATTCGGCGGCACGATCTTCGCACGACCGCTGGTGCCGAGCGACTTCCCGAATGGCTCGCTGACGATCTTCACCGATGCGAACGGTCTGTGGCAGTTCCCGATTCTGCCACCCGGAACGTACACCATCGTCGAGTCCGTTCAGCCGAACGGCTTCCTCGATGGCACCGAACAAGATGGCGACCCGAACGGCCCACCGGCGACCGTCGGCAACGATCGCTTCGACAATATCGTGCTGGCTCCGAACCCGATTCGCGGGCCGTTCAACTTCGGCGAGTACGTGCCTCAATTGTCGAAACTGGGCTTCCTCGGAAGCACTCTCATGCCGACAACGGCGACGACAGTCGTGCCGAACCTGCCGCGCTCCCCAGCCTTCACGGTCAACACCGGCACGCCGAATACCCCCGCACTCATTGCGACTTCGACGGGGCCGGGAACGGCGTCGCTCATCCGCGTGTTCGACTACGCCAGTGGCGGCGAGAAGTTCCGCATTCAACCGTACGAGTCGACATTCGTCGGCGGCGTTCGCGTGGCGATCGGCGATGTCAGCGGCGATGGCACCGACGATATCGTAACGGGGATCGGGCCAGGTGGCGGCCCACGCATCCGCGTGTTCAGCGGCAAAGATGGCGCGGTCGTTAAGGACTTCTTCGCCTACGAAGAATCGTTCCGCGGCGGGTTGTTCGTCGCAGTCGGCGACATCAACGGCGACGGCGTGGGAGACATCATCACGGGGACGGAAGTCGGCGGCGGGCCGCGTGTCAGTGCCTTCGACGGCAAGACTGGGGCCGTGCTGGCGAACTTCTTCGCGTTCGATGTCAATCAGCGCGGCGGCGTGCGAGTGGCAGCGGGCGACTTCAACGGCGACGGCAAAGCGGAGATCGTGGCCACGACGGGCGAAGGTGTCGCGACGATGGTTCGCGTGATGAACGCGGATGGCTCGGTCGTCCGCGAGTTCGCACCGTATACCGCATCGTTCACGGGTGGGGTTTCACTCGCTGTGGCGGATGTGAACGGCGACGGGGTGCCGGACATTGCGACGGGTGCGGAAGTCGGCGGCGGGCCGCACGTGCAACTGTTCGACGGCAAGACGGGGTCCACGCTATCGAGCTTCTACGCGTACGATTCGGGCTTCACCGGTGGCGTTCGGGTCGGGCTACAAGATGTCGATGGCGATGGCAAAGCCGACATCGTGACGGGAATGGGCGTCGGGGGAAGTAGCGAAGTCCGCGTGCTGCGTGGGACCGATCTGCAACCGCTCGACCGGTTCTTCGCCTTCGACGACATGTTCACGGGTGGCGTGTACGTCGGATAAAAATGCTATGGCATCAGGTCGGCGACGCGAACCGTCGCCGATCTGCGGCGGCGGCTCGCGTTATGCCTTGATGATGTCCTTGACGGTCATGCCGCTTGGGATCATCGGCAGCACGTGTTCCTGGTGCGGCACTTGCACGTTCAACAGGAACGCCGCTTCGGATTCGATCATCTCAATGAGCGCGTCGTCCAGTTCCTTGCGGCTGCTCACGGTGCGGCTGGGCAGGCCGAATCCCTTGGCGATGGTCACGAAGTCCGGGTAAGGGGCAACGTCGTCGCCTGCACCCAGGTATGTCTGGGCGCGGTTGCTGGCGAAGAAGCGGTCTTCCCACTGCATCACCATGCCGAGGTGCTGGTTGTTCAGCAGCATCACCTTCGCGCCGATTTTTTCGGTGTGGCAGCAGGCCAGTTCTTGGACGTTCATCAAGAACGAGCCGTCGCCGTCGATGTCGATGCAGAGCTTCTTCGGATGCGCGACCTTGGCCCCCATCGCGG
>JAYWCL010000206.1:0-62782 GCA_043780595.1 Limnoglobus sp. | reverse complement strand
AAAAGAGGATCTCGCCAGCCTCGCCTTGGCCGTTCTCGCTGAACACCACTCGACCGATACTGCCGTGGATCCGGTGGCAATTATCCGCACGAAAGATTTGCTCCTGGTTTACGGCCGTTACGGAAACGCCTTCGACGGACTTCTGAGACACCGAAACGATCAGTTCACCGTCTTCTGCAATTTGGAACGAGTGGAAGGTGAACGAACCCACCGCGCGAGGTTCACTCTCGCTCACGAACTCGGTCATTACTTCATCACGAGTCATCGCAACGCATTGCGGAACGGGCAGGCCCCGGAGCATCCTTCGTTTTGCGAGTACGAATCGAAGTTGTTCGTCGAACAGCAGGCCGATTGCTTCGCGTCGAATCTGCTTTTGCCTCGCGACAGATTCACAATGGCAGCTCAGAAATTCGGACCCAGTGGGGGCCTCCGGACTGTGCTATCGCTTGCTCAGCGGTTCAACACATCGGTCACTTCAACCGCGATTCGCTACGCCTCGCTCGCCGTGTCTCCTTGCATCGTTATCAAGTGGACTTCGGACAAGTACGGATGGAAGTGGTTGTCCGACCAAGCTTACGAGGCGGGATTTCGGCGGACTATCGAAGACAAGGCGGCGGTAATCGAAGGTTCCGCGACCGCAAGTGCATTCGCTGGCGAGGCCGTCCCACCGGACGGCTACTTCAAGAAGGCGACGACGGCAAGCTTCTGGTTTCCGTCCATCAAAGCGGGCACTTCTAAGGATGTGATTCTGCACGAACACGCCAAGCCGCTGGGTCGATTCGGCGTATTGACCTTCCTGTATCCGTTGGATGGGAAGCTGATGTGATGGTCATAACTCCGATTCGCAATTCGCGGAAATTTAGACGTACGTTAGCTATCGATGCGAAAGTGCGAAGTCAGAATCCCCTGAGCCATTCTCGCTACTGCTTTCTTGCAGTAGCGTTCCTCAATCTCGATTCCGACGGCTGAGACGCCGAGGTTCTTCGCCGCGCGAAGAGTGCTGCCACTTCCCATGAACGAATCGAGGACGACGCCACCGTCCGGGCAGTAAGCCAATATCAGAGGAGCGAGCGCCGACACGGGCTTTTGATTCGGATGGTATGTCACGTCATCCCGTTGCCAGTCGATTACATCCGAGATCGCCGTTTCGGGAATCGGCGGTTTTCCCTTGGCGAGTAGATACGCGGTTTCATGAGTACCGCGAGTGAACCGGCCCAGGCCCCATTGCCGCTTGACGAAAGCGAGGTGACTGACGGGACGAAAGCCAATCGACTTCCAAATCCCGAGGAAGGTATCGGCGTGGGGCCACCCGTAGAAGGACACGCACAGCGTGTCGGGTTTCATCAGGCGGTAAATGTCCGCAAAGGCGGGGCGGAGCCAAGAAGGATCCTCGTCGCCCACGATCACCTTGCGAGTACCATCCCAACGGCCTTGGTATCCGACCAGATACGGCGGATCGGTCAACACGAAGTCGATGGATTCTGATGGGAGTGTCGGCAGGACTTCCAAGCAATCGCCGTGGTGAATGGTAATGCCTTCGCGCTGGTAATAGGTCGATGCGTCGCTCATGTTGCGTCTCTGCTCTCGCGGAATGGCCGCAAGCCTTCATTGCGGAAGCGAACGAGTTCGGCGTGGCCGATCAGCCATTCCGGGTGAGCGCCGCGCGTGTAGGGCTTCTTCGAAGCCAAGAGACGCTTCTGTCGGCACCACTCGCGAACCGTGTATTCCGCTTTATCGACGAGGGCCGCGACTTCCGAAGTGGAGTACCAATCCTTGACGGCCTTTTCGCGGACGAGCGTTTGCAACACCGCTTCGATCCGCGAAAGGCGTTCGACGACTTCGATCATGCTTTCGTCCATTTCAAGTCTCCGGTTCGTTCGTCTTGGTCAACCGTCGCAATTCGCGTTCGCGGCGTTCGATGGTTCGCCGAAGGCATTCCGCGATCATTTCCCGCACGGCATGGAATGCATCGAGCAGTTCGGCATCGTCGAGACGCGATTCGAAATGATTCACGACGAGCTTTGCAGCCCGCCACGACTCGTCGTGAATCAAGTTGACCCGGCCCATGGGAAACTCGGTTATCGGGGGCAGGGACAGGGTCGGGGGAATGGAGTCACATAAACGGTCGGGGAGTAGACGACGGTTCGAGCGGGCGCGGGAGTCGGAAGGATCGCGGTCGTTGTTTTCTGAGTCGGCAGGGGAGCGAGTGGATTGGGCGCTGTGGTCCGCGCGAAGGCGATGTTCGCTTTGCCGAGGGTCGGGCTGGAAAACGACGCTGGCGCACTGGCGACCGGCGACCGCGTCGCCGACGAGAACGCCTTGGGAGCCGGGTTCGCCGCCCGTTCCAATTTCTTGCGTTCCAACCGTTCCGTTTCATCCCGCTTGGCCTGTTCACGTTTCTCCGCTTCCCGTTGTGCCAAAGCGTGCCGTTCGATCTCTTCGACATGCAATCGCTCGGTTCTCGCGATTTCATCCTTTCGCGCGGCTTCGATTTTTTCCTTGGCCAACGCCTCCTTTCGGTTGCCCTCCTGGATGACTTTCGAGATCGCCCGAGCGCGGAGAACTTCGCGGAATTCTTCGAGGGTGCGAATCAGTTCGGAGAAGGTCAGGACGAACGACTCGAATTGGGCCGAGTAGCGCTCGCGTGGATCCGCTCCGATGCCGGGATGGCTGCTCAAGAACAGCACCGTGTCGTCCAGGAACGCGTTCGCTTCGCGGACTTTGAGCTTCCACTTCGGAAGCGTTTTCTGAAAGGCTTCGAGTGCCAAGATTCGTTCGGGAATCGTTTTGGCAATCGCTTCGTAATCGTCCGCGAAGCTGTTGAGTTGATCGCGGAGCTTCTTGGAGGAGTAGTCGCGGGCTTTCTCCCGGAAGAGGCCCGCAGCCGAGCGGTACGAAAGGCCCAAGTGTTTCATCGAGCGTGCGAGATCGTTCGTCGTGGTGTCTAGGGACGCGAGCGCGTCGGACGCTTTCATCACGACGCGGCGGATCTCTTGGGCCAACGCCAAGAATTCATCGACGGATTGCCGGATGCGAACCGGGTCGGCTTTGGCCGACCCCACCAGCGACCGGAGTTCATCGAGCCGTTCCAAGAGCAGTTCTTCTTGGTTGGCGAACGACTGTCGCGTTTGGATCGCGCCCGCGATGAGCGGATCGGTCGTCGCCAATTCGACAGCTTCGCCGGAGAGCTTGTTCGAGGACTTCGCCGCGTCCGACGCGGCCGATTTGTCGGCGTTCGCTTTGTCTTGGGCTTTGCTCTTGTCGTTGGCGTTGGCCAAATCGGCGCAACCGACAAACAGCGGAAGGCAGCTCAACAGCAGAGCCACGAGGGTCACTTTGCGGAACATGGTCATCATCTCCTGGGGTGTCGATTTCGTTAGCGCGGGGGAAGCCCGAGTTCGTCGAAATCGGTTTCGGTCAACGGATGCAGTGCCTCGGATCCCGAACTTCGGGACGAGGTGTTCGGGAACGTCGGATCGGTTTTCACGGTGGTATCGCCGACGAAGGAGCAGGTGACTTTCGCGTTTCCGAAGGCGGGGCTGACGGCGAAGAACACCATCCGATCTTCGATGGGATCGGCGAGCGGGGCGTGGAGCAACTCGTCGGGCATCACCGTCGTCCGGGTTTGCAGTTGCTCCGAGACGGTGGTGGAACTGCCGAGTCGGTGCCGCCGGGGCCAAGCCGCCTGGATCCCGTAGCGCAACGGCTTTGTTGTGGCGGTCGAATACGCCGACGAGGGCGGGATCGCCCCGAAGCGAATTGGCGAACAGGCCGCCGAGCGGTAGCATCAGGCAAAGCAACACCCACCACCGCACCCATCCTTGGGGTTGGAATTCGCGGAGCTTTTTCTGAGTGAGGAAGGCGGCGACAAGCCAAAAGAAGCCGGTGGCCATCACCGCGCTCAATCCATTCGACCGGGTCGAATCGGGGCACGAGAGCGTGAAGGCCACGCCGACGACGGGCGGGGCGGTCAAAAAACAAAACCAGACGAACCAAGGCATGGCCATCTCCCGTTAGGGTTTCTGTTCGGATTGACGGATACGATGGCACGCACCGGGCCGCATCGTTTTCGCGTACCCCTTCAAGACCGACCGAGACCACTGGCCTTCGACGAGCAACACCCGCGCGTCGGCCTTGGCGGCTTTCGCCACGAGGAACTTCACATCGCGGGGATTGGCCGTTTCCACGTCGCGGACGATGATCAGCGCTTGGCGCGGGATGCGGAATTTGGGCTTGCGGCAGCGGGCGTAGACGCGTTCACCGCGTTCGAGTTTCTGCACGAGGTTGCCGTTCGACTTGAAGATCGCCTTCATCGCGGTCCGGTGCGATTCGAAGTACGGCAACTTCGAGAGATCGCGGACCAACCCGGCCAAGCTGCCCGGCGTTTTTTTTCTCCCCTGACCGCGCACCTCGCAAATCGCGCGGCACCGATCCGAGTAGAGTTCGATGGCTTTGGCGGCGATTTGAATTCCCAACTGACCGACCGCGCCGACGATGCGATACGAGCGAAACACGTGGCCCATCGTCCGCTGCCATTCGGGCTTTTCTTCGGCGCCGGGACTCGCTCCCGAGTTTGGCGAGGCTTGTTGGCGAGCTTGCCCATTCGTGGCCTTGGCACCGGAGGTTTGAGCCGGACCAATCGAAGGTTGGACAGGGGAGTGTTGAAGTGGTGCGGTTCCGGTTGCCGAGGGATTCTGTGAGGTCGTCGCCTTCTGAAAAGCAGCGGTTTGCGATTGCCCAGTTCCAGCCGCCGCCGAAACGGCGGGGGAAGGCGGACTCGCAGGAATCGGTTGTTTGGGAGCGGGTGGGACGTGAGAAGGATCGCGTGATGGCGGTCGGGCAGATTTCGAGGCCGATGGCTCGGGAACCGAAGTCGGCGAGACGGGAAGAACCTGCGGCGCAGGGACGACCGCGCGCGTCGGCTTCGCAAGCACGTTGGGACTCTTGACGCTCTCGTTTTCGACGTAGAGGTATTCGACCCGTTCGCGGATGGCTTTCCACTGTGCGAGGGGCTTCGCGGACGCGTATCGAGTCTTGCCCCGGCCATCGACTTCGACGCGGAGGCCGAATCGCTGCGGTGCTTGCAACACGGTATTCGTCGCCGTTTGCAACCGCGCGACCGACTCCGAGACACCGGCTTTCCCAAGGACGTGAAGGAGGAGATCTTCGCGGGAAAAGCTCCGGACGGATCGCAGCAAGCGACGAGCTTCGCGTCCGGCCCCGACGGTGAGGGCGTCCACGGCCTTCGGGCTATCGACGGCCTTCGGGTTCAACGGGATGGGACCGCAGATCGATTCGCTCCGAAAACCGGACCGGCGGATCGCCTCTCGAAAATCGGCCCGGCCTTGGCGGGGATCGCGATTGTCGGTGCGGGTCGCCAGCGCGGCCACTTTGCGGGCGAGAGGTGTGTTCTTGAAGCCGTGCCGGACGATGAAATCGTCGATCTGCTTCGAGCGACCCGAGCCCAACCCGCACAGCGGACGCGGAACTTCGGGCAACCAAACACAATTGGCGGTTTTTAAAACCTTCGTTCGAAACGTTTGGCTCAACCGAGAAGCGAGTTCTTGGCTGACGGCCGCATTGAAGAGTTTGCGCTGGCGATAGAGTTCCCGCGTGTCCGTCGCGTACTCCTTGTCGATTCCCGAAACTCGGCAACGCGAATGGACGGCAATGTGGGCGTGGAGTTGCGGCGCGCCGTTCTTCGCTTCGACGTGGATGGCGACCACGAAACTCACATCGGCGGGCAAGCGGACTTTGCCTTGCGCCCCGGTCCGCGCGGTGAATTGCGGAGTGACCACCTTCAAGCCCGCGATGACCGCGTTTTGAAAGTCTCGGATGGCCTTCGCTCGGTTGCGGGCCGATGCACAGGCCGCGAAGACCGAAATGGATTTGTGGGCCGAGACGGACCAACTCGCGACGCGATTCGGAAAACAGCTCAGAAACTCGTCCCTCGCCATGGTTCGAATCGACACGACGCCGTTGCGTCGTTCCACGAGAACCGGGTCGAGGCCCGACGCTTGGACATCGTTCCAGAACGTCGCATCGACCCAGTAAGCTCGACCTTGAAAGACGACCTTGATCACGGCGTCACCGCCGTTTCCGACGCGGCGTACTGCGCCACCAGTTCGCGGGCTTGATCCAGGTCGATGCTGTCCGAGTTCGCGGCGATGATCAGCGCGGCAAGCGAACGCAGTTCATTCACGAATGCGGCGGGTGAGGATTCGACGCCGGAAAGGTTTTCGATCAAAATCATGCGACCGAGATCGCTTTCCGTCAGACCCAACGCCTGCGACTTGGCTTGCAGTGCGGCGCGAACATCGTCGGGCAAGCGCGTCGAGAACGGCTTCATTTGGGTTTTGGTAGCCATGGATTTAATCCTTCGTGCGGGGTTGGGGATTCAGAAAGTCATCGGGAAAGACATCCCGATCCACGTAACGCGTGCGAGCGGGCTTCGAAGTCGTCGAAGCCTTTTGGAACGAGGCGGGCCGCGTTTCTTCGGATTCGGGTGCTGGCAATGACGAGTCTTGGAAGCGGGGGAAGAGAATCGCCAAAATGCCGATACCCATCAGCAGCAGTCCGCGTCCGCCCCACCGCCGGATCGGCACGGGGGCATTGGCGAGCGGATTGGAAAGCAGACGTTTCCAGTCACCGAGATCGCGGAGGACTGGCGCGGGCTTCGACTCCCAGTTGCGAAAGGCGCGGACCCACTCGTCCGCCGTGGGACGGTCACGCGGATCGTCCGCGGAGAACGTCCGAAAGAACATTTCGCGGAGGTCGTTCGGCAGAACCCCGAGCGAGGGGTCGAGCGTCAATTGCGTCCAACCCGTCGGGAGCGGCGTCGCCGGAGCGAATGGAAACAAGCGACGTTCGATCCGCTCTCCCAGCGGCGGCACATCGACGTTGCGCGGCGAGGCCACGGCGAACGGGTGTGAACCGTTGAAGAGCATCAGCCAGCACAGCACGGCGAGGCCGAAGTTGTCGGAGAAGACCGTTCGCGGACTGATCGACCAGTCGGTCGATTGGACTTCGGGGGCCGTGTAGGCTTCCGTCGCCACGCCGGACGCGAAGATCTCGTGGCCGCGATTCGTGCGGAGGCTGATTTGCAGGGAGTTGCAATCGATCACGGAAATGGCCGTGACCCGACCGAGCCAGTTCCGATTGATGAGGAAGTTCGAGTCCGAAACGTCGCCCATCACCAGATTGGCGGCGTGCAGTCTGGCGAGCGCTTCGGCGAGGAAGCGGCACAGTTTCACCTGATGTTCGAGTTGATCCGGCAAACCGCAGCGCGTGCGGCTAGTCGAATCGAAGGCGCGGGTGATCGGCACCGTCCTGCGGAAAAACGGCTGCACAAAACCGACGACGGCGCGGGTGGCGACATCGAGAACGGTTTCCAGAGGCAGTGCCACGAACTCGGGTTTGGGCAGATACCCGGTGAGGAGTTCGAATTTTTGAACGGCACGGGCCGACGGGAGAACGTCGAAAATCTTTAGCAGGATCGACGCGTCGCCGATGACCCGATACACGGCTCCTTCCCCGGCCCGCGCTAGCAGGAACCCGGTTCGATACAGTCGGCCAGAGACGGAACCGATCACGATCACTAGAATTGCCCGTGTAACAGTTTTGAATTCCCAACGATTCGATGGGAACCGGCCGCTTCTTTGGAATGCCAAGAAGGCGAGTCGCAAAGAAGCCAACGATGGTATGATCGGAATCGATCAGAGTTGTGTGTTGCACGCGTGAAGCAGATTTTTCGAGGAGCCGCGAATGGTAATGCCGCAGCCGCTTAGTTGGGCTCAATCAGCGCTGGAGTCACTGGAATCCCATTATGGCAGGAGGCGATCAGCCAAAAAGACGCCTTTGGCTATCAAGCAAGATTTCCAAACCCAAGAGTTTCGTACAACGTTTTTCCGAGTGATAGGGCACAAGTACGTCATGGCGATTCAACGAATTCTGACGGCCGACCCAGCCACCAGAAGATTCACCCAGGCTCAATGGTGCACCAAACTTGGAGTGAACAGAATCACGGTCTGGCGATGGAAGAACGATATCAATTTTGCTGAAGGGGAAAAATTCTTTGCCGCACAACTGTTGCTGGCAAATCTGCCAGTACAGGGTTTAAACCTCCCGGATAACTCGGAAATGCTCATGCAATCGATCCTTTGCATGTGGAAAGAATTGAGTCAAAAATATAACTATATCCATTTTGACGAAGGCGAATTGATCACGCCAAAAGTCCTTCGAATTGTCCATGAACTTATGTCCGTTATGGCCAGTTCCAAAATAAATGTTTATAATCCACACGACGCTAGCATATCCAAAGAATTGAGTATCAAAGCTCTCAAATTCCTTGCAGTTCATCTCACCAATAGGCCATACTTGACAAAACAGTCGATAGTATTGCCATCGGAAGTGAAGCTGTGGCTCGATAATTGGGGCACTGCGTACTCGCTATTTGCCCTTGGAAATCATTTAAACTGGACGCAATTGAGAGTGAAAAATCATGAATGACGCGTCTCTTTCTCCCGCAGAATTAAAACAACTCGACGACGAATTTATGGATGAATTCGAGTCTGGGACAATCGAATCATTGGATGTGCCGCCGCTCGATCCAGCGACTGATCCATTCGGACAAAATTACGCATGGTTAAACCCGCCGAGTGACCCCTACGATGCCGCTTTTGATACGCTCGTTGGTAAAACTTCGGCTGAATGGTATGAAATCGGTGGCGATGTACTTCGTCGTGTCATTCTCGGCGGATTAATGGCCTCCGGAAGCGACGACGAAATCTACCTTAAATGGGCGAGCAAGGATTTCAAAAGTATCTGCATCGCCTCCGGGGAAGACGGCATTGAGCTGATCGAAATGCTGGATTCTGGAAGCAGTGGAATGTGCAAAGATATTGTATACGAAGCTGCCAAGATCCTCGAAGCCCAACCGCACTTTGCCGACTTGACGAACGAACAGCGGGTCATTGCAGCAATGATTGCGCTGAAAGCGTTACAGATAATGCCTGCCAAGTGATCGCTAAGAATTTGTGCAATTGCGAAAGAAATCACCGCGAGCGATAAGCTCGCGGTGATAGGTGAAGCACCGTGTTTTTTCATCTCACCCAATCGGCTCCATTCCTTCCGGCAGTTTGACTTCGAGTTTCCGATTCGGTCGACTCCGGCTCGCTTGTTCCGCGATCTTCTGGATGAACGGCACCAGGCAGGCGGCGTTCAGCTTGTCGATCCGCATTGGCGGCGCCTTGTTTGCCAGGGCCTTGAGCAGCGGTTCGTTGAGTTGGCTCCCCACCCCGACCACCAAGTTCGTCACCGACCACTTCTTTCCCAGTTCGAGGAACTTCCGAATCGACTCGTAGATCTCCTCTTGCGTCGTGCCGTTCGCGTGACCGTCGGTCGTGATGATCACGACGCTCTCCGTCCGCTCGATCCCACGGGCGCGGAAGTCCGAAAACAGAGCGCCGAGGTCGTGCGTCATTCGATCCAACGCCGTGTGCAGCGGCGTCGTCTCTGCGACGTGAAGTTCCGGCACCCGGAACTTGGCGATCTCCGAGAAGCCCGTCGCCACGGGGGGGGTGCCAATTTGCACAATGTTCATCATCACGGAACGGGACGTCGCTGGGAGTTCCACGAGTTCTCCCACCATCGCCAGCGCGCTCTTCAACTGCGCGTCCGTGAAACCAGTCATCGACGGAGAAGCGTCGGTGATCCAGCCGAGGGGCGTTCGTGACGTTTTGTTGTACGGGTCGAGCCACGTCACGAGTTGAGTTTCTTCGCATGGCGAGTTGCCAAGCACGAGCGGAGGAAGCTCCGTCGTTTTCGAAGCCTTCGGCTTCTTGGTGAATGTCACCGGCATTGCACGATCTCCTTCGGGTGGAATTACCCAAAGGTGAAATTACAGCAGCGTCTGTTTCCCAGGGTTGCATGCATGTAACGATTTTAACGAGCGAGTAAACGGAACGACCTCGTCGGCGTTGAGTGCGAAAACCGCGATCATTTCGAGGGTTCTTGGTAGAGGCCCAACTCTTGGCTTAGTTCAGTCAATTCTGCCATGCCCAGGAGTTGCTTCGCGGACATCGCTTTCTTGTAGGCGATCACGTCGTCGAGGAGCAATCGCCGCTGGTTGCCGACGATTCGATTCGGGATCGACCCCTCATCAGCAAGTTTCACGAGATAAAGAAAGGAGACGTTGAGCAGATTGGCTGCTTGTTGCGTGGACAAATCCGCGTGAAGCGGCGTGACCGTCACCGAATGACCATGACCCATTTCCGTAAGCACGCGGAGCAGCGCCCGCACCGCAGTTGTCGGAAGCTTGAGAGTTTCCCCCGTGACTTCATTGCGTACTTCGAGAAGCAAGCCTTTGTCGCGGCCCAACCACTTTGCGATTGAGCGACTCGATTCTTTCGCCAACTCGATATCATCCGAATTCGGCGAGATGATGTCATTCCAATTCCAAGGCATCGTCACGACAAATCCTCCCGGTGACTTCGAGGATACCACGCTGAACGAACCTGCCCAAAAGACTTCGGGTTCGAATCGTGTCGTTTAATTTCTCGATAGCGCTTCCCATCGGTTCCAGAAGCGGGGCGGAAATGCCGGTAACTGTCGAGAAATGCCCTCAAATCGGTACCTCGTGCGAAGCGCCTTCTGAAGTATGCCGACGGCGTTTGTCGTAGATCTGAGTCGTCGTCACATGCCGATGCCCGAGCAATTCCTGAACCTTGACGAGATCGACGCCCGCGTCGAGCAGGAGCGTCGCGGCCGTGGCCCGCAGCGAATGCGGCGAGTAAAGGCACACCCGCTCTTTCGAGCCATCGATCCTGATCACTTCGCGGGTCGAATTCGGCAGCGCCAAAAGGTAACGGAGGAGGAGGCGGTACATGGCGAGTGGCTTCAAACCACTTTCGCCGAGCGCTTCGCTTCGCGAGTTTTTTTGGGAGCGGAAGAGGGGGCCGGAAGTGAGTTCCGCTTTCTCGATGTACTCTTGGATCGCTTGGCTGGCCGCGACGTGCAGCCCGATGGTGCGGCGGCGATCTCCTTTCTCCCGGAGCCGAACCGTTGCACCGGATTCGTCGGCGGTGAAATCCGCGACCGATAACAAGCACCCGGCGGCCAATCGCGCACCGGAATAGACGTAAAACTTGAGAATCGCTCGATCCCGGTAATCGAGGATCGATTCACCGGACGGCATCGCGATCAATTGTCGGGCGCGAGCCAAGGTGAGCGCTTTGGTTTCGACGACCGCATCGCTCGATGCTCGGGGGATGAACTGGGAATGGGCCGGGTTCGGCACGATAATCGGCAAACGGAGTTCTGCAGCCGACGCCGCGAGGAACTTGTAAAACCCGGAAAGCGACGAGATGCGTCGGTTGATCGTCTTGGGCGCCGCGTTGTCGGCGACCAAAGAATCCCGGTAGCCCTGGACCGTTTGCACCGAGACTTGGAGGAACTTCGCCGCGTCTTCGGGCCAGCGGAGCCCGAGATAACCCCGAATGAAGTTCATCACGTCCTGATCGTAGGATCGCCGGGTATGCGGACTCGTACGGCGTCCGAGCCACAATTCATAAATGTCGGCGACCGAGAACAAGAACTTGCGGACACGCTCTTCGACCACGGGTGTCGCTTGGCCGTGAAGTATCGGCGGAAGTTCGAGATCGGATGGAAGCAACGTGGTTTCGCGGTTCACGCCCAAGAGTTACCGCACCCGAAGCGAACTGTCACGAGGAAAGATAATCCATTTTACCTATCTTGGTAATTTGCAATTATATAGGACAAATTGACTGCTCCGGTTGCACGACAAAGGAGGCAAGCACCACGAAGTCCCAGAGATTCATAAATACTTCGAGTGTCTTGATGAGTACATCAAGGGAGTAGTCGTCGGGAAGCGTGCAAAGGTTCCCCTTTTCGAACGATCGAAATGGATAGTTGACGAAACGCCAAATGACGCGGAAAGACGCGATTCGTATGGTCAAACACAGGGCGAGGAAGGTTGGGTTACCCGCTGACACCTGTTGCCACAGCTTTTGAGCAACGGAGATACCCACGTACCTGGAAAACGGTGGAACCAACGAGAACGCCAAGTCGATCGCTGCACACGAGTCGTCGTCTCGCACAACGAAGTTCAACGACCGCACCAACGACGAGATCACGTTGGACGAAGTGCAGCGAATTATGATCTAAGTCGTTGAAGACTCTATGAAGGCCGAAAGCGCTAGCACAATCTATCATGCTCTTTGGCGAGCGAAGGACCACAACGGCTGGTGGTGAATGGACTACGAACGGACATCAGCTATTTCAATAGCCGAATATGTATAACATATATATGATATATATATATCGAGAAACACGATGTCTTATGACAAACAATCTTTCCTCATGTTTAATAGTGATAAGCCTACTACGTATTATGTCAGGAGCACTCCGGCAATGGTGGAAGAAGTGGGTACACTTTATCGACAAGTCCAAGTGAGCCCCCGACCTTCGGGCCAAATCCGAGGCTCAGTCCGAAAACGATGAACTCAGCGGTTGTGCCGATGATATTCCAGAGAGCATTGTCTCGGGGGCCACCATTAGTGTAGTTGTATTTTAACTCGCAATACACCCCCCTGTGAAAGCCTACATAACCAGAGCCGAGGCCCAATAGCACACCTGTCTGAAGAACGTCTTCAAATAATTCGGCATTCCCGGTCGGGTCTGTCGCATTTAACGGATTGCTGTGAACGTATGAAAATAAATTGTAGCTATTTGCCAGATAACCCAGGGGATCTGGGGCAATAAAACGCCCTGCCATCGAATCATAATACCGCGCACGGTAGTAGTACTCGGTACCGTTAGACAACTCACGCCCTGTAAATGTGTAGCGGTCGCCAGCTAACATATTCGTCTGAGATAGGACTTGCCCGAATGCCGAGAATGCGATGAAATCATCCACGGTACCAGCGGCTCCTATAATATTGCGAATTGTGCCGAGCTTATCGGTGAGATACCATGCAGTGCCGGAGACCGACTTCATTCGGCTTAAAATTTCGTCAATGTGGTCTCCGAACACGTATCGCGTCATAAATGCTCCACTCACATCGAAATCCGCCCACGCATTCTCGCCTTGGTAAGCGGTCAACAGCACTTCGCCATTGGCGTTCTGTGAGATTCGGCGTCCTTGCGGATCGTAACTATACTCAGACAACGAAAGAACTACTCCCCCCGTACTTCGCTCCTCAACCTTCACTAAGCGATCCCGATAGTCCCAGAAGTACTCGGTCACCTTGCCGGTGGAGATCTCCGTTTTCGTCTTGGTGTTGCCTTCGGCATAGTAGGTGTAGGTGAACGTACCATCGGTGATGTACCGGTTCCCTAGTCCGGTCTGGTAGACGCCAGCCGCTGGCCCGGTCACGGCAATCCGATTGGAGTTCTTGTCGTAGCTGAACGATTCGTACAGCAAGCCGTCCTTCACCACCGTGAGCAGTTGCGAAGTGCGGTCGTAGCCATACTGGTAGGTGTCGCCGTGGTGCGTCTCTTGCGTGAGGCGACCGGCATCATCGTAGATGTAGTCGTAGCGGACGAGCGTGGCCCCCGCGGCGTTCGCGTGGACGATCGTCTTCGACAGCCCGTTGTTGTAGTAGTCGTAGGTACTGGAATCCACGATCGCGGTGCCAGCAGCATCCGCAAAGCGTTCGAGTTTGGTACGTTCGCCGTTGGCGCGGTATTCGAACTCGACGCGGGTTGGATCGACGCCCGTGCCGGTCATGGTGCGGGAGAGCAGTTCGTTGCGGCTGCCGTACACGGAATCCTGGCGCACGCCGAGGTTGTCGGCCCCGCTGATGCGGTTGCCGTTCTTGTCGTAGCCGTAGGTGAGCGTGACCGTGGGTACATTGGTGCCGGGGTAAGTGGTCGTCGCCGTCCGGACCCGATTAAGTGCGTCGTAGGTGTAGCCGAGAATCGCGTCCGGGTCGGTGTTGTTAAGGAGGTTCCCGGCCTTGTCGTAACCTGAGGAGATGACTCGGACGATCGACCCGTCGGCGGCCCACCACTTCTCCGCCGTCAACCGGTTCATCGGGTCGTACTCGAACGTCCGCTTGCGGCCGTTCCGGTCGATCTCCTGGGTCATGTTCCCGGCCGCGTCGTACTGATAGAACCGCGACGCCCCGATCGGGTCAACTTCTTCCTTCACCCGGTTCGCCTGGTCGTACACGAACGTGGTGACGTTGTTCACGGGATCGGTGACGGTCGTCTGGTTGCCGTTGGCATCGTAGGTGAAACTCGTCACCCCGCCTTCGGCGTCCGTGATCCTCGTCTTGCGTCCGGCCGAGTCGTAGTCGTACCGCGTGACGTTCCCGAGCGGGTCGCTCACGTTCCGCACGTTCGCGGTGCCGGCCTCGTACTCGTAGTTCGTGGCGTGCCCTTCGCCGTCGATGACGCGGATGAGACGGCCGATACTGTCGTAAACGTTCTCGGTCGTGTTCCCCAACTCGTCGATCGTCTTCGTGATCTGCGAGAACCCGTTCGTCTCGATCCTGCGGACGCTGCCGTCCGGGTTCTGGATCTTCATCGGCCGGCCACATTCGCAGTATTCCAGGAACTTCGTGACGTTGCCTGCGAAGTCGGCGAACGTCGCGACTCGGCCGAGGGCGTCGTAGGTGAACGACGAAGAGTCTCCGAGGGCGTTGACGACGCGAACGAGGTTACCGGCGGTGGTGTAGTCGTAGGCGGTGACGCGGCCGAGGGTGTCGGTGACGCTGAGCACCTTGTTCGCGTCGGAGTAGGTGTACCGCGTGGTCCCGTCCGCTGTGTTTTCGGTAAGCGTGTTGCCGCGAGCGTCGAAAGACTTCGAGGTGACGAACCCACGGGGGTCGATGGTTTTGGTTTCCTTGTCCGGGTTCAGCGCGTCTTCGTAGAAGGTCTGCTTGACGATCGGGCCCGAATCGGTGGCCAGTTCCGTGCGGACGACGTTGCCGCGGTCGTTGTAAGAGATGAGCGTTGCGTTCCCGTTCGCATCCCGGACGGTTTCGCGGAAGTTGAGCGGGTCGAACGACTGCTCGGTGCGGTTCCCGTTAGCGTCGATGATCGCGCTGACGCGGCCATTCGCGTCGTATTCCGTTTTGACCGCCCGACGGCCGAGCGGGTCGCGGATCTCGTCCAGGTAGTGCGGCCGGTCGGAACGGTAGGTAATCTGAGTCGTCTGGTTCGCTTGATCGGTGACGCTCTTCAAATCCCCGGCGGCGGTGTAGGCGTAATGGATCGACTTCCCGTTCGGGTCAATAATGTCCGTGATTCGATTCTGCCCGTCGCGGACGAAACTGATATGCCGACCGCCCGAGTGCGTGATGCCGTCGGCGGCGAAGGTGACGAAGTTGCCGTTCTTGTCGTCGATCCGCTGGAGGCCGGTGTACTGGTTGTAACTGTAGGTCTGTCCGTCCGGCGACACGAGCCGGTAGTTGTCTGGGTTAAAGTCGAGCGGGAACAGGAGGGTCTGGAATTCGCCCTTCGCATTCGGGTGGATTGACGAATTATCGACTTCGAGTTTCCACGCCACGCCCGGATCGGCGATGAACTTCGGAGCATAAACGGTCCCGAAGAAGGAGCCGCCGGCGACGACCGGCTTGAAGGTGAACCCCGCCCGTCCGCCGTCCGGCAAGTTCAGATACACTTTCGTGCCGTCGTGAAACGCTTTCGCTTCGGAAAACAACCCGTCGCCCGCACCCGGCGGCACCGTCTCGCGGATTTTGGCATCGGTGATGCCGAGCGTCCAACCATAACCGAAGTCGTTCGACGCGGCCGAATCACGGGTGTCATAGATCCGAGTGATTTGGATAGGAATGCCGTTCAGCGGCAAGGAGAGGTCGGTAAATTCGAGCCGAAATTCGCCGAGCTTGGCGTTGCCGGTCACGTCGATGTCGAAGCCCTTGACGGTGCCCCGGCCGCTGAAGTTGTAGACGACCACGAGGACCGAATAGCGGTCGTTCTGAAGCGTCGTCGGGTCGAAAGTGAAGATCTTTCCGTTGTTCACTTCGGCCGTGCCGCTCGCCACCTTCTGCCAGAACGGGTCGGACGGGTTGAGGACGGCCGGGTCCACGAGGTCGGCGCGGCCGACGTAGACCTGCCACGAATCGAGTTGCCCATCCGGGTCGTGGATCGTGCCGAACACATCCGTCAGGTAGGTGACGGAGGCCACTTCGGTCGTCGGGTTGAAGTCGCGGGACTGGCCACCGGGCAATAGTTGCGACAGGCGGGTGAACGACACTTCGGGTACGCCAGTAGCCGACGGGTCGACGGCCTTCAATTCCGCGCGGCCCTCGCCGACGTTGCCACTCGGATCGGCGGCCGAAGCGACGAACGTGTACCGACCGGGCGCGGCCGGCGTGAAGGTGGCCCGCCCTTGGGAATCGAGGGCCAACGGTTGCGAGGTCGAGCCCTGCACGACGGTGAGGGTAAGATTCGACACACCGACGTTATCGGTGGCCCGCACTGAGACCGTGACCGGCAAGCCGAGGTTGACGAGGGTATGACTGAGCGAAACCGTCACCTTGGGGGCCGAGGTATCGGCGACGACAGCGATAGTGAAACTCTTGGAACTCGATAGCCCATCGGGGTCGAGGACCGTCACGGTCACGACTTCCTTGCGCGGCGGTCCGACGGCGGTCCAAGCGATACGCCCTTGGGCGTCGATGGTCATGCCCGCCGGGGCTTGGTCCAACCGGAACGTGAGCAAATCGCCTTCGGGGTCGATGGCACGCACCTGCACGCGGAACGAACCGCCGACCGGGGCCGTGCCGTCCGCGACGGCGGAGAGGGCCGGGGCGCTGTTGACGCGGGCCACCAGGGTGAAACTCTGGACCGCCAGGCCCCCGTGGCTGTCGGTCACTTCGACCGTGATGCGTGCCGAGGCGGTCGATGTGGGGTTCCAAGCGATCAACCCACTCGGGCTGATCGTCATCCCGTCCGGCTTCTCACTGAGCGCGTAAGTAATTGCATCGCCATCGAGATCGCGAGCGGCGACTTGGTAAGAATACGCCCGGCCGACGGCGGCCCCGACCACCGGCCGCGAGGTAATTACCGGTGGACGATTCGGTACTTCCAGGCTCACGACGACGGTGAAGGATTGTTCGGCGACGTTCCCGGCCGCGTCGGTCATGCGGATGACGACGTTTTGCGGACCGGCCTGATCGGTGGTCGGCGTCCAGCGGATCAAGCTGGTTCCGGGCACGAACGCCATTCCCGCCGGGGCTTGGGCGAACGAGAACGTGAGTGGATCGCCTTCGGCGTCTGTTGCCCGCACGGCATAAAGGTAGGCGAAACCGGCATTGGCCGTGGTCGGCGGAGTCGAAACGACCGACGGCGGTTGGTTTTCGCAGGATACGTTGACTGTGAACGTCTGCGTCCCTTCCGCCGTGAGTGGGTCGCGGGCGCGGACGGTGAATTGCACCGGCCCGATTTGATCGTGGGCCGGGGTCCAGCGGAGGGTTCCGCGGCGCGTGTCGAGCGACGCCCCCTGCGGCCCCGAAACGAGGTTCCACACGACCGGATCGCCGTCCGGATCCCGCGAGGCAAGGTTGTAGGAGTAGAGTGAGCCAACCGAAGTTGCGCGAGGCGCGACCGAGATGATCGCGGGTGCGCGGTTCGTATCTTGAGTCAGTACTGTCACGGCGAAGTTCACCGCCGTTTCGCCGCCCCGACCGTCGGAGACGAGAACGGCCACCGATTCCGGTGCCGTTGAAAGCGAGACCGGTTGCCACGTGACTAGGCCACTCACAGCATCAATCGTCATCCCGAGTGGGCCGCTCGAAAGCGTGTAACGCAGGGGATCGCCATCGTCATCGGCACCGACCACTTGGCCGATGTAGGTTCGACCGAGCCACGCCGAATTGGAAGCCAGTGCTACGGCTGTCGGTGGATGGTTGACGGCGCTGTTGACGACAGAAAGCGAAACGACTTGTCGGGCTTCGGCGGCACCGGAGTCCCTAACGATGACGGTGAAAGTCACGATGCCGAGTTGACCGGGTGTCGGAGTCCAGGAGACGATACCAGTTGTCGAGATCGACGAGCCGGACGGTGCCCCTTCAAGCTTGTACGCGAGGACGGAATCTTCAGCGTCTTGAGCGGTCACCGCGTAGGTGAAAGGCGACCCGACGACGGCCGGCCCGGCGGGTGGGGTCGACGTGATCACGGGCGGCGTATTCGGCGCGACCACGGTCACGGCGAACGGCACCAAGCTAATGTTGCCCAGCGCGTCGACCGCCTTCAGCACCACCTGGTGCGTACCCTCTTCACTCCGCTTCGGCACCCACGCCACCACGCCGAGTTTCGGGTGAACCATCAATCCGTCGGGGCCGGTAACCAACGAATAGGTGAGCGCGTCGCCATCCGGATCGGAAACTGGCAGCGGCAGGCGGTAGGGCGAGTTCGCCGTCGCAGATAGTTCACCCGGGAGGACTTCTCGCCACAGCCGAGGGGCGTAGTTCACCGGGTCGGTGTCGATCATTCCGCGAAGGGCGTTGTTGTCGTCGTCGAACTCGGCGACGAGGTTATCGGGATCGACTTTCACCCAAAGGTCGTTGACTGCCGGTGCTGAGAGCGTGACCGTTACATCCTCGTGTTCGCCCGCGCGTAGCCTGTTGACCGTGTGTACGGTGCCGACGAGCGTACCCCGCTTGGCCGGATCGCCGTCGTAGAAACTTACCGCCGCGCCGGGGCTCACCGGCGAGTAGCCCGCGTTCTCGACGCGGGCCGTGAACGCGAGCGGGGTTCCTGTTCCTGCCCGGCTCACCGAAGACAGGACGAGGTCTGGCGTTGCCCGTAAGTCGAATCCGCTGGTGAGGACATTCAATCGGTAAGTGTTGGACGCCGCCCAGCTATTCGCTTCGTGAGCCGGGATGGTTCCGTCGTCGTTGACGTTGGTGATGTGGTAGCTGTGTTGATTCCAGATCTTACGGGTGTCCACCCAGGTGTTGTTGCGGTCGCCGATCACCCGAATCCCCGTCACCCCGGGGAAGGCGTAGTTGTTAGCGACGGCCACGATTTCGGCATTCCCGTCCCCGTCCACGTCCGCGATGACCGGGTACTCGTAGGTCGTCCCGGACGGGTTCGGAAGAGAGTACAGGACGGTGCCGTCGGTCCCGCGGTAGATGCGGAGGTTCAGCTCGTCGCCGTACACCACCTCGGCCTGGCCGTCTCCGTCGAAGTCGAACACCGACGAGCCGGTGACGTTGGAGCTGTTGTCTTGCGTGGGCGACGACCATTTGACGGTGCCGTCCGTCTCGAACACGGTGTACGCCGAAGCCCCCGCCACCCCGATCTCCGGCTGGCCGTCGTTGTCGAAGTCTGCGACGGTGGGTGCACCGCCGCGCCCGCCGCCGGGGATCGCAACCGGCCCCCACAATGGACTCCCGTCGTGAGCGAGCAGCGATACCGTTCCCTGGGAGACGAGAACGATTTCGGGGAACGGGTCGGCGTTGAAGGTGCCGACTGCGGTGAACCCGTCGCCGACCGGGGCCCTCCAGTACACCGACCCGTCGGCGCGGTAGGTGGTGTTCCCAGCCAACACCTCCGGCGAGCCGTCCAAGTCGAGGTCGGCGATGATCGACAGGGGTCCGTCGCCGTTGTCCCCGCTCCCGCCGGAACCCGCCCAACGGACCGTCCCGTCAGCGTTCAGGACGGCCGCTCCGAACACGATCTCGGGGGTGCCGTCGTGGTCCAGGTCGGCGAGTGCAGGAGCCCCCCAGTTCACCCCACCGGACGCGACCACTTCGCTCGCCCACTTCGGCGTCCCGTCGTCCTCGAAAGCCAAAAGGCGGCGGTTGTCAGCTGCGAGCGCGACGACCTCTGGGCGGCCATCCCGGTCGATGTCCCCGACCGCAAGTCCGGCGAATCCTTCGACCGCGTACGACGGGTCTGAGACGCTCCAAAGCTCTGCACCGTCCCGCCCAGAAATGGCCCGGAGGACGCCGGGACAACTGTCGGCGATGCCCTGATCGCCGAAGGTGATGAACACGATGTCCGGGGTGCCGTCGCCGTTCAGGTCGATGACGGCCGGGGTCATCATCACTTGATCCGAACCGGGGCGGACGGAGAACGTGCCCTTCGCCCACTCGACCACCGGGTCGAACTCGCGGGCCGTCGGCGAGTTTTTCTTCACCGTGACCGTGAACTTCTGCTCGTCCGACCCGCCGCGACCATCGTCGGCTCGGACGGTGACCGGGAAGGACTGATTTGCGGAGGCTTGCGTCGGCCCCCAAGTGATTTCGCCCGTCGTCGGGTCGATCGTCATCCCCATTGGAGCCTGGGTCAGCGAGTACGTCAGCGGTCCGCCGTCCGGGTCGAGCGCTTCGACGTCGTATACGTAAGAAAAGGCGGGAACACGCAGGATAACGTTGTCGATCAACTCACTATCCGGGCCGAGTTCATACTCACCTCGAATGTACATGGCGGAAAGCGATGACAGGACAGCCCTCATCTGGGACTGCGAGGCAGCGGGCCCACTGAGGTTGTTGAGCTTCCATCCGGTTTCAAACAGGCTGATTTTGTAATTCGTCCAGGTCTGATTCGGGTTGATGGGATTGTCATAGACCAGTGTCAAACCACCCCCGACGAGAATGACATCCTCCTGCGAATACGGATTTGCTGTCGGCGATTGAATCAAATCGTAGGCGATACTTCCGCCGTACGCCTTGGCTTGGTTGCCAAGAAATTTGGCAGGTGCCGACCAGTATTGCGTGTTCCCGACCGGCAGCGATCCGTCCGGGTCCGCTACTCCAATAAATCCACCAGGATTTCCATTTGTAAGACTGTAATTTGGTTCTTGTGTGCCGAGAATGTCAGGAGGGGAACCAGGATTCGGATAGAGAAGCGTCTTACTGACCCATCCTTCCGAATCAGTATCGAAAGTACTCTTTACGGCCGTTGCTTCGCCTAATCGCGTAGTACGCACCGGCTCGCTGACGATCACCGGCGGCCGATTGGCGTCGTTCAGGACGCAGATCGTGTAGTTCTGCCGGGCGGTGCCGCCGCGGCCGTCGTCGGCGACCACGGTGACGTCGGTATCGACGAGTTGAGCGTACGTCGGCGTCCAGGTGACCACGCCGGTGGTGGCGTTGATTGTCATTCCCGTCGGGAAGCCGGGGGCCAGAGAATACGTCAACGCGTCGCGGTCCGGGTCGGCGGCGTCGGCGTCGTAGCGATACGCCTGACCGACTTGGGCCGTGCCGACCGGCAGCGTGGTGAACACCGGCGGGCGGTTCGGGCGGCTGACCGCGCTCGCCACCGTGAACGTCTGTTCGGCGGTTCCGCCGCGGCGGTCGTCCAGCAGCAGCGTCACGGGTAAGTTGCCGACCTGCGTCCCCGTCGGCGTCCACGTGACGACGCCGGTCGCGGCGTCGACCGACATGCCGGTCGGGCCGCTCACCAGCGTGAAGCGGAGGGCGTCGCCGTCGGGGTCCGTGCCCGCGGCGTTGTAGCGGTACTCGCGGCCGACGGTGGCCTCCAGTCCGGGGATCGTGGTGAACGCCGGCGGGCGGTTCGGCACGCCGAGGAAGACGAGGTCGTACGTGAACCGGCCGCGGTTCGGGTTGGAGAAGGTCAGGCTGAGGGTGCCGGTCGCGGCGTCCGGGGCGAGTTGGGCCGCCCCGCCGGTGACCAGCCCGGTGAAGTCGTAGTAGGGGGTGCCGTCGGGGAGCGTGCCGGCCGCGTTCGTCACCCGCACAACCGGGTCGGAAATATTCTTCACGCCAACATAGAGCGGCACCCCGGCCGGGTACTGGCTGACGTTGCGGACCGCGACGTCGGCGAACAGCGTCCGGCTCTCGTCGCGGAACGACGTGCGCGCGTACTCGGGCCGGAACCCGGAAGTCAGATCCACGAATTGCGAGGAATCGACTCTCCCAGGTACGTGAGTTTCACCGGATAGGGTAATGGTCGTTTCTGCTGTCAGCCCGAAAGCATCCGTGGCTACGAATCGGAACCCGTTTTCGCCCGGCCGGATCGACACGTTTGCCCAGAAATCCCCGGAGTCATCCAAAAGGTCGACCGGTGTGCCGTTCACGGTTACGGACACGATCCGATTCGACGCTCGGCTGCCGTCGGCAAATTGCGGTTGGTCGGCGGTTGCGAGGCCACTGAGGAGCGTTTCCGAACCGGCCGTGAAGGTTCTGCCCGTCGCGGACACGCTAATAATGGGTGGTTTTGGTCGCGCTGGACTGAAGTCTTCGTTTAGCCCGACGACCGCGTTGATTTCGTCGTCCCCGTCATCTTGCAAGGCACCCGGGCCGCCATGAATTAAGGAGACGAAGCGGAATGTTTCACCAGTCCCGGTTCCGACGGCGTAGACGAAACCATCCCATTTGATGCCGAGATTCGGTTGCCAGCCCTCAAGCCAAACCCGCTGGACTACGGCTTGATTCCAAGTGATCCCATCGTTCGATAAATACGCGGTCGATTCGATTGCTTCTAGTGGAAGCGGTCCGTGATCAATTGTCGGGAATACCGCCGCCTTTACCGATGGTGCAGGTAACTCGTAAACGGTTCGACCCGGTTCAATGGATGCCAACGATTGAAACCATCGATCATCAATGTCGCTGCCGGCCGCAACGGCGTCGGCGTCGCTCGTGAATCCGCTATAAGTATAGACGTAACTGCCGTTTCCACTGGCATCCAGGGAGCGGCCTGTATTGCTGTTGAATCCTGGTTCAATAAGTGAAGCTGACAGTGCCCGACTTGTGTCGAAAATCCCATCGTCGAGTAGTTTTTGATCAATGATTATTTGCCGGTTCTCTGGCGTATTACTGCCCAAATAAAGCTGTGCAAAAGTTCCGACATTTGCGCCTTGCCAGCCTCGAAAATCGTCCGGATCGGTAATTGGTGGATCGGCAATCCCTTCGGGGCTGGAGTTGCCGAGAGCGAGGTTGAACGTGCCGTTCGCGGCCTGCGGGCCGCTCCGGAAATTGGCGCCGCTCGAGTATTGGAAGACTTGTTTCGTCGCCCGGTCGAGCACCCACAGGTCGGTTCCGCCGGCCGGGTTGCGGGTAATTCCGCTCGGGGCCGCGTTGTCGCCGTCGAGGTGCCACCGGCCCAACTGCGCCCCGGACACGTCGTAGACAAACACTTCGGCACGCCCGTCGTCGGTCACCCACACGGTGCTGCCGTCGGTTACGAGATCGCTGGGGCTGGTATTGTCGCCAGCGAGTGCAAAGGAATCGTTAGCGACCACCGCTCCCGATCGGCGGACCGCGCCGCCGGTGTAGTGCCGCACGGTGTGCGATCCGCGGTCCACGAGCCACAGGTCACCGTTGTTGACGGTGACCCCTTCCGGGGAAATCGCGTCGGACGCGGTCCAATTCCCGAGCGTATTTCCCGTGGCGTCGAACACCCGGATCTGCTTCGTCGAGCGATCCACCGTCCAGACGGTATTGCCGGCCGGATTGCTCGCGACGCCGCGAACCTCACCGGCAGGAAGTACAAACTGGCCGGCGGACAATCCTTCGACGCCGTAGCGGAACGTCTTGTCGGCAGCGGCATCGACGACGAAAAACTTGACCGGCGCGTCCGCTTTTACCGTGGTCGGCAGGGCGTACGACGTGAGCGTGACCGCGGAGCCGCGGTCGGAATCGTTGTTTACCAACCGGAAAATCAACGTTGCCGCCGTGCCGACTGGAATGGCCGACAGGTCGAGCGTGACGGTTTGCGCGTCGAGCGAAGTCCCGGCACCGGTCACTGCAGTTTGTCCGTCGGTGACGTTGAAAAAGGCGTCTCGCCCCCGTGAATACGTCGATACCAACGCATTCCCTGCTGAGTCGACGAGGGCCGCTTCAAAGGAGTCCTTCACGAAACTTGACGCGCCGAAATCGAACTGGAGGCCGGTAAAGGTAAACTGTAGCGGAGTCGCACCGGCGACGACGGTGAACGAACGACTGAGCGTCGTGACGAACGAGTCTCCCTCCCGCAGCGTAGCGGCTGTGCCCGCGATGCTGACAGTGCCGCGAGCGGCAGCCGACCCGCCGCGTTCGGCCGGGGTCCAGTCGGTGAAGTCCTGCGGGAGAGCAGGTGGTCCGACCGTGACCGAAACGCTCGCCATATCCCCGCCGCCGCGACCGTCGGCGACGGTGTAGTGGAACACGTCGACGCCCTGATACCCGGCGTCGGGTGTATATTCGATCCGGGTGCCGACCAGCCGAATCGTGCCGTGGATCGGGGCGACGGCTATCGCGACGGTGAGCGGATCGCCGTCCGGGTCGGTGTCGTTGGCCAGGACATTAATCGAGACGGCCCTCTCGAAAGCTGTTAACGCCGTGTCGTTCACGGCGTCCGGCGGACGGTTCATTGCCAACGTCGGCAGTTCGACGGACACCCGGACGGTGGCGGTACTAGTTCCTCCGCGACCGTCTCGAACCGTGTAAGTCAACGTGTCGGCCCCGGCGAACCCGGAAGCGGGAGAGTATTCGATCCGGTTACCGGACAGGCGGGCCGTTCCGTGGGTAGGAGCCTCTGCGAGCGAAATGGTCAGCGGATCGCCATCGGGATCCGTGTCGTTGGCAAGCACATCAATCGAGACGGTCGTCTCGTATCGCGTGTTCGAGGTATCGTCCCTCGCGACGGGAGGATTGTTACCGATCGGCGTACCGACGGATACGGTGACGACGGCCGTGTTTTTACCACCCCGACCGTCTTCGATAGTGTATTCGAACGTGTCGATTCCACGGAACCCTATCGCGGGAGCGTATTCGATCCGGCCCCCCACAATGCGGACTGAACCGTTCAGGGGTTGGGTGGTGCCCGTGACGGAGAGCGGATCGGTGTCGGTGTCGGTGTCGTTGGCCAAAACGTCGATCGTGACCGCCGTCTCGAACGCCGTAGCAACAACGTCATCCTCCGCGACCGGCGGGTGGTTTGTGGGAGGCAGCGGCGGTAGATTCGGCGAACCAACTGTAACGATCACCCCGGCCGTATCGGTGCCGCCGCGTCCGTCGGCGATGGTATACGAGAACGCATCCACTCCCTTAAATCCTGTATCGGGAGTGTACTCGACGTGCGATCCGAGTACCCGAAGCGTGCCGTGCGCCGGTTTCGTCGCGCTGGTGATGCTGAGCGGGTTACCGTCCAAGTCGATGTCGTTCGAGAGCACCGAGATCAGTACCGGCGTCTCGAACTCGGTCGTTGCAGCGTCGTTCATCGCTTCCGGGGGCCGATTCGCCGGCAACTCATTGGGAGCGAGTATCGCCCCACCGGGCAGATCGGAGGCTTCTCCCGCCAATCGCACATCGACGATCACATCGTTGAAGTCGCTGTCGAGACCGGACACATCCTCGAATGCCGCACGGTTCCGAGGCCCAACTCGGAATTGCTGCGTGCCTCCGGGATTAGCCAGAGCGAAGGGGAATACGGCACCGAGTTCAAACCGGTCGGTAAAGCCGGATGCGACCCAGTCTTCGTAGCGACCGCCGCGGATGAGGTAAAACCCGTACCGCGTGCCCCCCTCTAACTCGAATTCGCCGCCGGTGCCCGGTGCCGTGTCGAGCGTAAAAAGCGGAGTGCGGCGGCCGGGGGCCAGAGCTGCTTGCCCGTAACCCTCCGCGCCCGGGAGCAGGCTACCGACACGTCCCTCACGGTCGTCCACGCGGAAGACCCCCAGTTCGCCCGGCAGATCGGTGAACCGCCGCAACACGTCGGATGCCAATCGGACGCGCGTGCCCGGGACACCGGGGGCGACGAACGTGACGCCGTCGTATAAGGGCGTACGCGGCGGAGGTGCGAGGAGTCCGAAACCGAGCGGTTCGCCGTCGGTCACGCCAAAGAAATCTTGTGTTCGAGCAAATCGATACCCGTCCCACATGGTGACCCGCGGACCTCCGCCGACGCCGGGACCGGTAATTACATCCGCGAAGCCATCGCCATTGAGATCGGCTGCCGCAACCCGGACGCCGCCGTGAAATTCCGGTTCGTACGTGAGCCACTCGGCAAAGGGCGTACCGTGGCCCGCGAACACTCGGACGTGCGATCCGCCGCCGACACCCGCCCCCGTAATGACATCGGCCAGCCCGTTCCCGTCCACGTCTCCGGCCGCGACCCAAACTCCGCCCTGGAATCCGGGGCTGTAGGCGAAGTACGATTCGGCCGTTATACCCGTGCGACCGCTGACCACGACGACGTGCGGCCCACCTCCCGTACCCGCACCGGTGATGATGTCGTCCACACCGTCGCCGTCGGTATCGCCGACGGCGACGGACGCTCCACCGCGAAACGCCGAATCGTATGCCATGTAGTCGCGACCGAGGTTGCGACCCGCGCCGTCGAAAACCCGGATGTGTGGCCCTCCTCCCGTACCGGGCGCCGTGACAATCTCGGCCCGACCATCGCCGTCGACATCGCCGACGGCTAACCGCACACCACCGCCGAACGCCATGTCGTAAGCAAGAAAATGAGCCTTCACCGCGCCCGTGAGCGGATCGAGGACGACCACTCGCGGTTCGCCGCTGGCTGCGGCTACGATCACTTCGGGTTTACTGTCACCCGACACGTCTCCGACAGCTACGAACGCCCCGCCGGTAAATTCCTCCTCGAACGGCGTCAGATTTTTTAGCAATCGCCCGTCGACGCCTGCATAAATGGCTACTCGCACCGGCGCGTCGGCACTCGGCGCACCGATGAAGTCCGGGATCCTGTCGCCGTCGATGTCGGCGGCGGCAACGGTGAGCCCGCCGCGAAAGGTCGGTTCAACCGTCGGTGCCAAGCGATCTTCGAGCAACTCCATCCGCAACCAACGGGTGTACGCACGAGGCCACGGAAAGGTGGACGCCGCTCCGGTACGAACGGGCTTGCCGAGCCATTTCAAACATCGTAGCAACAAATTTGGCCAGAGACTCATTGAGCAGCCCTTCGCAGATCCGTACAAAAGCGAACTGTTGCAAGTACTACGCGCGGGTCTAACACGAAATTTTTGCAAGGGGCAGAATTCTACGGAAACGTAACCGTGGCCAGCACTTGTCGTCGCTTCCTCGAAAGCGATAATGTCGATTCCGATAGATTTCCCTTCTCCCGAGCGTAGATGCCCATGAACGCCGCCGAGTCTTCGACCAGTCCGACGCTGCTTCGTGCCTTGTCGGGTTCGGCGTCTTCTACCGCGTGGTCTGTATTCGTGGGGCGTTACACGCCACTGGTGAACGAGCGTTGCCGCAGGGCCGGACTTCAAGTGGCGGACATCGACGATGTGCGGCAGCAGGTGTTCGCCCAACTCGTGAAAGCCTTAGCGGAGTTTCACTACGATCCGGCGCGACGTTTTCGCGGCTACTTGAGCCGGGTTATTGACAACGCCATCGCGACCCATTGGCGACAACTGGCGCGGCGACCGGGATCGGTCGGACGCGGCGGCGACCTACCCGAACCGCTCGCCGCGTTGGCGGGCGAACTCGACGACTTGATCCGCGAGCGAATGGCCGTTGTGATGCGGGTCGTCGAACACGTGCGGTTCGAAGTCGGCCCGGAGGTGTGGGCCGCCTTCTGGCTGACTGCCATCGAAGGATTGAGTGGCGACGAAGCTGCGGTACGCTTGGGGAAAAAAGCCTCGGCGATTTATGTCGCCAAGAGTCGAGTCTTGATGCGACTACGCGAATCGATGAACGACTCCGAACCCGATTCCTGATCCGATGAGATCCATTGGCCATGATTCACCCGGACGAACGCGAATGTGGCGCATTCCTTACCGGGGAACTCTCCGCGTCGGCCAGCGATGCTGTGGCTGCCCACCTCGATGCCTGTGCGAACTGCCGGACCGTCATGGAACGGCTCACCGCAGTGCCACCCGATGTAACGGCGTCGCTGCTCATTTCCGTCGGTTCCAAACCGCTCGACGATGTGCCACTTCATGGGCCTGCGATTGCGGGCTACGCCGACTTCCGCGAACTGGGCCGCGGGGGCAGCGGCATCGTCTACCGCGCCCGCCGTCTGGTGGACGACGAGCTCGTCGCCATCAAGATGATGCGGAGCGGCGTCTTCGCCACGTCGGCGGAACGCCGTTGGTTCTTGGCCGAAGCCGAGGCCGCCCTGCGGTTGCGGCATCCGAACATCGTCCCGGTAATGGCCATCGGTGGCCGCGATGCCTTACCGTACTTCGTGATGGAGTACGCCTTCGGCGGTTCGCTAGCCGGCCATCTCAACGGTACGCCGATGTCGCCCGATGTCGCGAGTCGGCTCTTGGAGGCCGTCGCGCGGGCCGTTCAAATCGCCCACGATGCAGGCGTGATTCACCGCGATCTCAAACCGGGGAACATCCTGCTGGACGACAGTTCCGACCCGTTCTCACTGCCGAAGGTAGCCGACTTCGGTATGGCCAAATCGGCTGGCGAGGAACCGTCCGCCACGCCGACGCAAGCCCTTCTGGGAACCCCGAGCTACATGTCCCCCGAGCAGGCTTTCGGCCACTCCAAAAAGGTCGGCCCGACGGCCGACGTCTATTCCCTCGGTGCGATTCTGTACGAACTACTCACCGGCAGGCCGCCGTTCAAAGGCGAGACGCCTTACGAGACGCTTCTGCAAGTTCGAACGCTCCCGCTCGTCCGGCCCCGCTCTCTGCGCCCCGACACACCGAAGCCACTCGAAGCCATCTGCCTAAAATGTTTGGAGCGCGATCCGAACCGGCGTTACCCCACGGCCGCGTCCTTGGCCGACGACCTCGGGTGTTACTTGAACGGCAAACGAGTTCAAGCAAGAGTTCCCGGATCATTTCGGCGCGTAACGCTGTGGGCTACGGCCAACCGAACGGTGGCCATTTTGGTTGGTTTATTGGGTATGGTGCTTATGTTGGGCCTTTTTTCGCTAACTATGCTCTGGCTCCATGCTGAGAGCCAACGCCAAAACGCCGAACGCCAAGCTGAGATAGCACGGCAGTCCCGCATGGCAGCGCGAAAAACGCTGGTGCTGTATGCCAAGACGACGATCCGCTTCTTCCGCACACCGGAGTCGATGACAGCCGAAGAGATCGATGCTTTGCGCAAAGCCAACATCGAAGCGGAAGAAGTTCTCTCCGCCCCGACCGGCGACCCGGCGGAAGAACACGCCGCCGCTTATGCCTTGCTGCAACTCGCCGATAGCTTGAAACTGATCCGCGATTTCGACAGTTCGACGCGACTCTGCCGCAGCGGCTTGAGCGTGCTCAAGCGTCTTACCACAGAACACCCCAAGCTGGTTCGCTTCGCGTTCGATTATTCCCAAGGCTGCGCGCAACTTCGCAGCGTTCTTTTAGCCACGGGCCAATCCGTGGAAGCTGAGGCGTTGACGCGGGAAGCGATTCGCGCCGGTGAGCTCGTTCTGGCGCTTCGGCCGAACAACGATGAATGCCGCGGAGCCATAGCAAGTTTTCGAACTCACCTTGCGGAGGACTTGATGAGGCAAAGGGACTTTGTTGCTGCCGAGCCGCTCTTGGCGTCTGCCATTGCTGACTCTCAACAACTCTGTGCAAAGTACCCCGACGATCCTCATCGCTGGTTCTACGCCCGTGCGACACTGAAAGCCCACGCAGATTTCCTGTTTGCCCGCGACCGTTCGTTGGATGGCTACATAGTGCGTGCGCGGTTTGGGCTGAATCTGGTGAAGTTGCAACGCGCCGCGTATTCCCGCCCCGATTGGGCAAGTGTGCTCATGGATTGTGCCTACTCAACCGAAACCATTGCCGCACTCGATCACCTGGGCCGACAACCCGAAGCTGATTCTCTGCAAGCCGAATCATTAATCGCTGCGGAATCGCTCATTGCCGAAGCCCCGACCGACCTTCGGGTAAAATTTACCTTGGCAGATCAACGCATGGCCAGTGCCCGGCGACAGAAGACCGCCGAGACCGCCCGCGACCTGTTCCGTCACGCGATGCTGGCGTTTGAAGACATGCAAGGCACGAGTTGCGAACCGATTGCCAACGAACGATTGGTGGAACTCTGGGCGACCTGCCCCGATGTCACTCTGCGTAACACACGCAAGGCACTCGCATTCGCACGCCGCGATCCGAAACTTCAGCACCTCCTCGGTTTGGCACTTTATGCCGACGGCGAGCACGACGAAGCCCGCGAGGTGTTGGCCAAAGACACGAGTGATGCACCGCAAATCCGCCGTCGCGCTTACCTCATCCTCACGCTGCTGAAACTCGGGCAGAAGGATTCTGCTCAGAAGCAACTCAGCAGCCTGACCGACGACCTTCGAGGTTCGTCTCACCTCACGTGGCACGAACTGCCCGACTGGGCAATGGCTTGGAACGGAGTTCATCAGAGCGAACCCCCAATCCTGTGGCAGAAAAAGTAACTGCGCAGTTAGCCAGCCGCTCAGTGTTACGCCTCATCAAGTTGCTCGAATTTGACAGAATTATCCTTGGTTTTGCAGGAACCAATAGTTCCCGTACCCTCCTTTCAGAGCAAACCCAAAGCAGGGGAGAATCCCCCCGCGTCGTCAAGGATGCCCCCTTTTCAGTGCTTCCTCCGTTCCGTCGGTTGCGTCGCGCAACCAACAGACACGAGTTCACCCGAACGGAGCAAGACCATGACCAAGACCACCGAACGCCGGAATCTCTACACGCCGAATACGCAAACCATTCTCGCCTCGTTCCATCGCCTGCATCAAAAGCCGGTATTCGGTCGTCGCTTCGCAGAGAAGGACGAACTCTTCCCGCAGTTCTATCGTGTCGTCGTCCCACACGGAACGGAGGTACTTTTCGCAACTCACCGGGGAGGAGACGAAGAACGGCATGCGCTCTTGCTTATCGGTTTTGGGTCGGCCCCGGCGGTAACTCACTTTCAGTTCGGCGAGGGATGGGGTACGTTCGAAAGTCTTGAGGGTAATCATGGTGCAAAATCCTTTTGGTTCATTCTCAAAGGCCGGGGGCTTTCCTCCCCCGGCCCGATCTTCAATCTTCTTCGGGCAACATCACGGTCACGCACGGCGTCCCGTCGTTCGGCCCGCACACCGATTTCAATTCGACGAGCGGCGGTTCACCGACGAGGTTGTCGTTTCTCACGTGCAGCTGGTAGCGAACTTCCGTGCCGGATTCGCGCCCCGAACGAATCGCCATGAGCAACATGAAAAGCACATCCCAGAGCCGCCCGCGTTCGTCTTGTCCTGCGACGCCGTCGGGAACGGTAACATATTCGGCCCAAACGGCGGCGGTTAACGCGACCGGTATACGGAACCCGGCTTCCTTTGCGGTGTCGGTCACGTCGATGAGAACCCCGTCGTCGATGGCTTCGCGGCGGCTGTAAGTGTGAAGGATGTATTCGGATTCGGTCATAAGATTTTCCTTTGTGTCAGCGGGCGTTTTCCACGCTGTCTCTACACAATAACTACACCGTCTCTAGAGACAAGTCAATCAATTCTCTTGTGTTTCTCTAGAGACAAACGTATCTTGCCCGAAACGAGGTGTGGGGCGATGGCAAAACGGCGAGTAACCCCGGGTACCGGGCAATTGAATCTGGAAATCGAATCGTCGCTGTTGGAACGGCTGCGCGGATTCGTGCGCGAGCGAGACGAGAAAATGCGCCACGTCGTCGAGATGGCGATCCGTCGCCACTTGGACTACCCGCCCCCGCCCCCGAAACTGCCGGAGGTGATTCCCCTTCCGCCAATCCCATCATCAGCCAAACCGGCGACGACGGCGAAGAAGAAGAAAGCGAAGTAGTTCGGTATTCGACCCCGCGTCCGTTTACGAAAACGCCGAGCCGGAAGGAAAGACCAATCGGCCCGGCTTGAATACGGAATGGGTGACGACAGCCGAGCGAGTGGAAACCAAGGCCCTACACTGATGCACTCTCGAAAAGAGCGGGTAAACGGCACTTCGAGACAGTAACGTACACGGCTTTTCCAGTGCCACGAACGCTCGCGATTGCAACAAAGAGGTTGCGTTTATTTCGATTGCCGGGTAGGATGAGATAGAAGCAGGAGCAAAAAGACCATGGCCACCACGACACACGTTCCCCATCCCTCGTCGCGCGACAGTGCGCTGGCTCGCGATTCCGGCGAACGGCTCGCCCAAGCCGTGTCCTCGAAACCGAACGCGGCGCTGACGATTTCCGTCGGTGCTTCGACCGAGCCGATTACGCTCCCGCACTCCGCCGCGAAATTCCTCATTGAGGGACTCGCCGAATTGGCCAAGGGGAACGAGGTCCGGATGCTGCCCGTCCACGCCGAACTCACCACCCAAGAAGCATCCGAGTTGCTCCACCTTTCCCGACCCTACGTGGTGCGGCTCCTCGACGGCGGCAAAATTCCGTCGCACAAAGTCGGCACGCACCGCCGCGTCCGCCTGGACGACGTTCTCGCCTACAAGCGCGAACTCGATGCCGACCGCTTGGACGCTTTGAAGAAACTCGTCGCCGAGGCCCAAGAACTCGACATGGGCTACTGACGTGATGCCCATCGTCTTACTGGACGCGTGCGTCCTCTACCCGGCTCCGCTACGCGACTTGTTGATGTGGTCCGCGAGTACCGGGCTGTTCTCCGCGCGATGGTCCGCCGACATCCTGGCCGAGTGGACGGAAAACTTGCTCCGGAATCGGCCGGACTTGAAGCGCGTCCGTTTGGAACGCACGTGCGCCGAGATGAATCGAGCCGTCCCGGACGCAATGGTGACGGGGTACGAGTCGTTGGTACCGACGGTCACCTTGCCGGATGCGGACGACCGGCACGTCCTCGCGGCCGCCATCGTCTGCGGGGCCGAGGTGATTCTCACGCTGAACTTGAAAGACTTCCCGCCCGATCAACTCCCGAGCGGAATCGTCGCCCTCGCGCCGGATCCGTTTCTCGTTCAAATCTACGACCTCAATCCGGCGGCGCTTCTGAACACCATGGCCGAGCACCGGGCGAGCTTGACCCGACCGCCGAAGACCGCCCAGGAGTATGTCGAGTCACTCCGCCACGGCGGTTTGGTGGAACTCGCACAGCGCGTCGCCGAGCGACTCGACCAAATCGAATGTTGACGCGGTTCCGGTTTTTGGTGCCTCCGGTCGAATACGAAATCGGCGACGACGGCCGAGCGGGTGGAAAACAAGGCCCTACACTGATGCACTCTCGAAAAGAACGGGTAAAGGCGGTTGTAAACGGTATTCCCGTGAGGAGCGTATACGGCTACCGCGTATGGTGCCTTCCCCGCCGATTCGATTAACCGAGTCGGAGAATTTGGAATTGCGATTCGTATTCGCTCTTCCGTGACACGATACGACGACCCGCGAAAATGCGCGATAAAGTAGCGACATTCCGAGAACTGAGACGCCGTTTTTAGTGTTCCAATAAGATTAGTTTATCGGTAATGTGAGTAAAGAACGCTGCCAGAATAATCTCAACGACTCACTAAGAATCGTTCTGTGTCGGTAATCTGATAAGGGTTACCGACACAGGGTCGGACATCTCGATCGACATTTTCATCAGTCAGCCAAGGGCTGTTTCACGGACGGTTTGCTCGGCTTGGGGGCAATTGGTTTCGGCTTGGGCTTCGGCTTGGGGTGACCGCCGTTTGCCATCTCTGATCTCCGAATGAGGAACGGGAACCAATAGTCCATTTTGGACTATTGGTTCCCTCAAATTACGATCAGTGAACTGCACCTGCAAGATCACTGATGGAAAAATCGATCCATACCGACGAATACGCCATCCTGCTTCGCTTGCTGCGCGAAGCCCGGGAGGCGTCGGGGTACACACAAGTCGAACTCGCCAAAGCGATCGGACAATCCCAGTCGTTCGTCACAAAAGTGGAAAAAGGCGATCGCCGACTCGACTTGATTCAGCTCCGTACGTTGCTCAAGGTGTTCGGCGTTTCGATGACGCAGTTCGTTCGCAGATGGGAGCAGGAAATCACGGACGCGGGAAAGTCAGGATCGTGAAAAGTTGAACGGTCCGCGAATAATACTTTTGCAGAGTATCGCGCGAAGTGAAGAAAAAGATCGGCTCGAGAATCGCAGTCGCAAGGTCGGCGAGCCCGCACGTCCTCCAGCCGACATAGCTGTGATAGCCTACGACTGCGATCAGCACGGCGACGAACATATTCGCATAGAACTGATAGTGTCGGTAATGGATCTCGATCAGCAAACGGTACTCTTCGACCTTTCCCGGTAACCGTGCGAAATTCAGATCGGGTGGCGGAAGACCAGTCCGAGCGTGCAATTTATCGATCGTAGCCCATCGCACGGCACTCACGGTCATACCCAACGCGAGTGATGCGAGGGTCAAGTACAGCAATCCGCCAATCGTCGGCGGATTGGCAGGGTTCGTTGTCAGCCAGACCTGAACCACTGGCAAAAAAGGGCTGATCCCGACCAGCGCCGTTGCTCCCGGTACGAGATACGCGATAAGGGGTCCGAAAGTGTCGTTGGAAATGCCTTGCATCGTGAGCCGTTTCTACCACGAACGCGGAATCGATCCAAGGTGCTCGCGAATTCCGCATTCCTCGAACATTCACTCCACCCAAAAAATCGGACTCGAACGCAAAGAGCGACTGAATTGTCAAACGATCGTTCGCAGTCCGGCACTCTATGAGCGCATCGCCAGTCGCCACAATCCGGTCTGCGCGGCATCACCGATCAATATCGGCGGAGCCGACGCGAACGCCGTTCGTCGTGTTCCGAGTCGAGGGACGAAATGCAAAGTCGCTTGGTATCTCGTCTCGCATAAAGTTGTAAACCTTGAGGTGCGGGCCTCTGCCAGGACTGGCCCAGAGTGTAATGGCCACCGCTGAAGCCAGTGGAGGTTACACTTTTGTTTCGGTGACGCACGGCTTCTGGCTGCATCGAGTCGCGGTCGCTTTTGCAAACGATCCGTTCCGTTTGACATGCCGCGATTTCCGATCGTGACTGGCGAGCCGCTGCCCGCTTCCTGTCGGTTTTTTGATCTCCACACGTTCGATCGTTTTGTTTTGCAGGAACTAATAGTTCCCGCACCCTCCTTTTCAATCGCATAAAGCCAAATCCAGGGGGAGAATCCCCCACTGCGTCAAGGATTCCCTTCGGCGTCCGAACGGCCCCTCCCCATCTTCCGCGCTCCCAAAACCTCGCTTGTGCAGACGGGTGCCCTCCATCCGAACGTCCTGGACTCCGTTCCCCCCTTTCATGTTTTCGCCTCCGTTTCCGTCGATTGCGGCGGGCAATCGAACGGAGCCAACCATTTTCAAACCGGGGGAACCCATGACGACGAATCGCACCGATGTATACGCGACGATCACCGATCGGATCGTCTCGCAACTGGAGGCCGGCGTACGGCCGTGGCATCAGCCGTGGAACGCCAAACACAAGGCCGGGAGCATCAACCGACCGCTCCGCAACAACGCGAAACCGTACCAGGGGATCAATGTTCTCGTTCTCTGGTTGACCGCCTTCGAACGCGGTTACACCGCTCCAATCTGGTTGACCTTCCAGCAGGCGAAAGAACTCAACGGCTTCGTTCGCAAGGGCGAAAAGGCAACGACCGTCGTTTACGCGAACTCGTTCGAGAAGAAAGAAACCGACGCCGCGACCGGCGAAGAAACCGTCGAGCGGATTCCGTTCCTGAAGTCGTACAGCGTGTTCAACGCCGAGCAGGTCGACGGGTTACCCGGCCACTATTACGCGCTGGCCGAAACGCCTCGCAATCTGGCGGAGCGGTTGCAGCACGCCGAGGAATTCTTCGCCCGCACGAAGGCGGAGACCCGGCACGGCGGGAACCGGGCGTTCTATTCGCCCTCGCAAGACTTCATCCAGCTTCCGCCGTTCGAGAGTTTCGAGAACCGCGAATCGTACTATTCGACCCGCTGCCACGAATCGATCCACTGGACCAAACACGCCACTCGCTTGAACCGCGACTTCGGCGGGAAGCGGTTCGGCGACGACGGCTACGCGATGGAAGAACTCGTCGCGGAACTGGGAGCGGCGTTTCTGTCGGCGGACATCGGCCTGACGCCCGAGGTGATGCCCGAACACGCATCGTATCTCGGTTCGTGGCTTCGCGTGATGAAAGCCGACAAGCGAGCGATCTTCACCGCCGCGAGCCAGGCGAGCCGAGCCGTCGAATACCTGCACGGCTTCCAGCCGCAACCCCTCGCGACCGATTCCGCCGACTGACCCCGCAACACCCGCCCGACCGCGCGTTGCGGTCGGGTTTCCTTCGCTTTCATTATCTTCGGAGAGACTCAGATGGACCCGACCGGATGCTTTCTCGACATGTTTGCCGCGATGCACGAAGGCGACCTGGAGACCGCCCGCGAGTACGCGCTTTCGCTTCAGGACTGGTTGAACCGAGGCGGGTTTTCTCCGCACGGCTTCACCGAGGTCGAAGTGATCGCGTACATAGCGAGCGTGCTTCGCAAGACGGCCGATCTCAACCGCACGACCGCGAATCACGCCAACCGTTAATCGCAGCCCGACCGCACGGATGCGGTCGGATTCTTCGTTCGCTCGCACGGCCGCCGTCATCGTGACGGCGGTTCCCATTTCGATCGGCATCCTGCCGATGGCTCGCGGCGCATCGTGCGCCGCGTGGAATCGCCGATTGCGGGGAGGGTGTCGTCGGTATGGCGAGGTCGTCGGACCGAGGTCGTCTTCCCCACCGCGTAAACGAGGGTGCGAACCGTCTCGCTGGAATCGGTGGCGAAAGGATTGCAAGCGTGCACACCGCCGGGATGGCCCATTTCGTTTACTAGCTCCTGTTGCGAGTTTCGTACTGTCCCCACGCTTTCCGGAGCCAGCCATGATCGAGAAGTGCATTCGCGTCGTCGGGGTGATCGTCGAGTCCATCACTTCGGTTTTCAAAAAGTGGAGTACTCCCCGCGTCGATCCGACGCTTCCGCACGGCATCCCGTTTTCGTTCCACCCGACATCGGTCGACATTCATCGCGCGATCCGGGAGGAAGTCGAGGCGAACGACAAAACGTGCGAACGCTGATCGGCAACCGAATTTCGATTTGGCCAATGTCGAGACGCTCCGCCGTGGCGGACGGCTCGCACTCGCACGGCGAGCGGACGACCGACTCGATCAAATCGAATTTCCTCGCACGGACTCGGTTGTTGGGCCTCCGGTCGAATACGAAATCGGCGACGGCTGCCGAGCGGGTGGAAACCAAGCCCCCCTACACTGATGCACTCTCGGAAAAGGAGTCGTTTCGGCAGCGATAAACGGCTCGATAAGTTATCGTTTTCACGAGGATCGTCCCCGATTCTTTGCCTTGCGCTTACACGTGGCGGTTAGGAGTTGCGCGCGATGGCCTCATCCAAGTTATGTTGCACGATGTCTGCGGCGAGCCATAATCGAGGGACGAGTGACAAACAGCGTTATGATTTATGCCTGTGGTTCCGAAACAGATATACGAGAGGAATGGTTGCCGGGACCGCGACGAGGCCGATTCGAGCCAGCAGGATTTGGGGTTGTTGATTCCGGCAACCGGGCCGCGGATCCTACGCCAGCAACTGTTGGACTTCGATGTGACGATAGCCGATCCCGAAGGAAGTGCACATGTACAAGACGATAGTGCTGAGACTTCTCGAAGATCGACCGGAGTTGCACGACCGCCTCCGCAAGAATCGGCAGCTGCTCCAGGCAGTGAATCGATTGGCCGAGCAACTGAAGGCGAGCCACGAGGTTTGGAAGGACTTCCTTTCTCAGACGAATCCAGCCGAGAGCGAGTACCAGACAGCGAGCGAAGCGTTGGAGTTGGCCATCAAGGAGTTGGCGGACAACTTGAGCTCCGGGGCTCAACCGGACGGAGGTCAATCGCTTTCCCTCGACGAAGCGATGGCGTTTGTCCGAAGTCACCTGCCGCCAAAGTAAAACCGCCGGGTCTCCAACGCTCGCTATTTGACTCCTTGCCAGAACCCGAAGCCGTTAGCGGCCTGCCAGCGCCGTCGAGCACCTCAATCCACCCAACGGCGGAGATCGCTCCGCGCATCGCGAGCGGCGAGAAAGGAAAAGCTCGCGATATACTCGCCGCGATTCGCGTCCTTCGGAGTATCGAACGCGAGGAGCGATCCGCCACCCCGGAGGAAAAGCGGCAGCTGTCCCGCTTCGCGGGCTTCGGAGCGGTTGCCCTGTCGATCTTCCCCAACCCCATCGGCGTCCGCTACAAGGATGAATCCTGGCAGCGGCTCGGCGAAGAGCTGAAGAGCTTGCTCTCGCCCCAGGAATACGACAGCGCCAAGCGAACCACTTTCAACGCCTTTTACACTTCGCCAATCGTCATGGCTGCGATGCACGAAGCGCTCGACCGGCTCGGCGTTCCCGCCAACGCAACGATACTGGAACCCGGCTGCGGCATCGGCAATTTCATGAGCCGGGGCCGCGAAGGGCAGCGTTTCATCGGCGTCGAATTGGATTCCATCTCCGGCCGCATCGCCCGCGCGCTCCACCCGGACCAGGACATCCGCATCGAGAATTTCCGCGACACGCGCCTGCCCGAGAACGGCATCGACGCGGTGATCGGCAATGTCCCCTTCGCCGACGTGAAGCTCGACTATCGCGGGCAAAAGTTCTCCCTGCACGATTATTTTTTCGCCAAGTCGGTTGACGCCCTCAAGCCGAGCGGCGTGCTGGCTCTGGTCACCTCGCATTTCACGCTCGATAAGCAGAATGCTTCCCTTCGAGAACTTCTGGCCGAAAAGGCGGATTTCGTCGGGGCGATCCGCCTGCCCTCCGATGCCTTCAAACAGCAGGGCACGGCGGTCGTGACGGACATCGTGTTTCTTCGCATGCGAGCGGCTGGCGCGCTTGCCAAGCACGTCGATCCCGAATGGCTAGCCGTTGCCCCGCTGACGATTGAGGGAATGGACATCGCCATCAACCTCTACTTCCTGAACCACCCCGAAATGGTGTTGGGTGCCTGGACGCGCAAGGACACTCTGTACGGCGGTGAAGGTTACCGCGTCATCGGCAACGGCGACCTGGCCAAACAGCTCGAAGCCGCCGTCCACCGTTTGCCGGAATTCGCTCCGGCTCAAGCATCCCTTGCCCGCGAAGAACCTCCCGCTCCGTTAGCACTTCCCGCGCTCGAACGGCACATCGGCGAGGGGAGTTTTTTTCTGTCAGCCAACTGCACCATTTGCCAGCTCTTGGGAGGGGAAGCCATTCCGGTCGTCTATGGCGGCACGACGCTGCGGGCGGACGGTACGCTCACCGGCAGGCGGCTCGCCGCCCTGATCGGCCTTCGCGACTTTGCCCGCCGGGTGCTGCAATCGCAGAACGAAGGCTGGCCCGAGTCGTACCGCGACGAGGCGCGACGGGAACTGAACCGGGCCTATACCCGGTTCCACGACAGTTTCGGCGCGATCAACAAGACCACTTTTGGCGAGACCGCCGACGGCGGCGTTATCCGGCGCATGCCCAACCTCGTGAAGTTCCGCGAGGATCCCGACGCGATGCTGGTCATGTCCCTGGAGGACTACGACGAGGTCACCGGCAAGGCCGCGAAAGTCGCCGTCATGACGAAGGACGTGGTCGGCAAGACCCCGCCCGTCACGCACGTCAAGAGCGCCGAGGAGGGGTTGCTCGTATCGCTCAACCAACGGGGCGCGGTGGACCTTCCTTTCATCGCCACGCTTTTCGGCAAACCCGAGGAACAGGTCATCGCCGAACTGGGCGACCTGATCTTCCACGACCCGGAATCGAAAGTCTGGCAGACCGCCGACGCCTATCTCTCCGGCAACGTACGGGAAAAACTCGCGGCTGCGGAACGCGCTGGCACGGACTGCGCACGCAATGCCGATGCGTTGCGCGTCGTGCAGCCAGAGGACGTGCTACCCGGCGACATCAACGCCAACCTCGGCGCGCCTTGGATACCGGAGGACGACATCCGGGCCTTCGCCGCCGACCTCTTCCGCGTCGAGCCGTCCTCGGTCCCGGTCGCCCACCTGAAGAGGGATGCCGTCTGGAGCCTCGACGCCGACTACGCCGCCCGGCAGTCCGTCGCCGCGACCTCCGAGTACGGCACGGTACGCTCCAACGGCACCGTGTTGCTCGAACTGGCACTCAACATGAAGTCGCCGACCATCTACGACACGATTACGACCGGCGACCGCGAGGAGCGCGTCGTCAACCGAGAAGACACGATGGCCGCACGCGAAAAGCAAAAGCTCATCAAGGAACGCTTCCGCTCCTGGGTGTTCGCAGAGCCGGATCGCACCGAACGTCTCGTGCGGCTTTACAACGACACTTACAACAATCTGCGTCCCCGCCTGTTCGACGGTTCGCACCTCGACTACCCCGGCATGAACCAGACCATCCGGCTCCGGCCCCATCAGAACGATGCCGTCTGGCGCGGTATGAGTTCCGGCAACACGCTGCTCGCCCACGTCGTGGGTGCCGGCAAGACGTTCACGATGGCCGCGACCGGCATGAAGATGAAGCAAGCGGGCCTCATCAAAAAGCCGATGTATGTCGTCCCCAATCACCTGCTGGAGCAATTCTCCCGCGAATTCATGCAACTCTACCCCAACGCCCGATTGCTCGTTGCCGCCAAGGAAGCCCTCGGCCGCGACCGCCGCAAGTTCCTGACCGCCAAGATCGCCAGCGGCGAATGGCACGGCATCGTCGTCACGCATTCATCCTTCGAGCGGATCGGCATGTCGCGGGACTTCCAGGAGAAGTTCCTCAACCTACAGATTGCCGAATACGACGAGTTGCTGCTCGAACACGCGGGCGCCAAGGGGGCCAACCGCAACCTCATCAAGACCATCGAGAAGCAGAAGGCTGCGAGAGCCGAACGCCTGAAGGATTTGCTCGCCGAGGCCAAGAAAGACGACGGGCTGGTGTTCGACGAACTCGGCGTCGATCACATCTTCATTGACGAGGCTCACTACTTCAAGAACCTGGAGACGCCGACCAAGATGGAGCGCGTCGCCGGCATCCAGACCGGCGGAAGCGAACGGGCTTTCGACGTGTACATGAAGGCGCGTTACCTGGATGAGCAGCGCGCCGGCCACGGGGTGACTTTCGCCACCGGCACGCCGATTTCTAACACGATGGTCGAAATGTACACGATGCAGCGCTTCCTCGACCCCGAGGGACTGCGAAGCCGAGGGTTGGAGCACTTCGATGCGTGGGCGGCTACCTTCGGCGAAGTCGTGGACACAATGGAAATCTCGCCCGACGGCGCGGGCCTGCGTCCGCGAAGCCGATTCGCCCACTTCACCAACCTGCCCGAACTCCAGCAGATGTTCCGGGCGTTTTCCGACGTACAGACGGCGGAGATGTTGAATCTTCCGCGTCCCATGTTGCAAGGCGGCAAGCCCATCGTCGTTTCCTGCCCGATGTCCGACGAGCAGAACGAACTGCAACGGGAGCTGGTCGAGCGATACGAACGCTTGCGGTCGCAAAAGGTTGACCCGCGCGTGGACAACGCGCTGGCCATCACCACCGACGGCCGCAAGCTCGCTACCGACGCACGCATGTTGTCCGCCACGGCCCCGGACTTCCCCGAATCGAAGGTCAACCGCCTCGTCGAGAATGTCGCGGATGTGTGGAAGAGGTCCGCCGCGACACGCGGCACGCAGATGATCTTCGCCGACATGGGTGTCAACCCGACCGCCTGGGGTTACTCGCCGTACGACGAGATTATCCAGAAGCTGCTCGCCCGCGGCATCCCACGCGACCAAGTCGCCGCCATCGGCGATGCCGAGTCCGACGCCAAGAAGCAGATCCTCTTCGAGAGGGTCCGCAACGGTTCCGTTCGCATCCTGATCGGCAGCACGCAAAAGATGGGCACCGGCACCAACGTCCAGAAACGCCTGGTGGCCCTGCATCACCTCGACGCCCCCTGGAAGCCGGCGGAAGTCGAGCAGCGCGACGGTCGCATCCTACGCCAAGGCAACGAAAACGAGGAAGTGGCGATCTACCGCTACGTCACGCAAGGCTCATTCGACGCCTACATGTGGCAGGCACTCGAAACCAAGGCCCGGTTCATCGGTCAGGTGATCACCGGCGACAACGCCGCCCGCCGCGCCGAGGACATCGGCGTCCAAGAACTCTCCTACGCCGAGGTCAAGGCGATTGCATCGGGCAACCCGGCCGTGCTGACGCTTGCCGAAGCCGACGCCGAACTGCAACGCCTCACCTTGCTCAAGAAGAACCACCTCGATGAACAGTACGTCGCCCGCCGGAGCGTGCGCGACTTGCCAGCCACAATCGCCAGCCAGAGCGAGCGACTGTCGAAACTCACGGCGGACGAGGCGACCGCCACGGAACATGCCGCCGATCCGATCACCATCGGCAACCGCACGTGGTCACGCGAGGACGCGCCCGGCGTCTTGGGCAGCCACCTGGAGGCCTTGCCGCGAAACGTCCGCGAAACGAACCGCGTGCCGCTCGGCGTCTACCGGGGTCTGCGTTTCGGTGTGGTCCTGCACCCGCAGTTCCCGCCGGACGTGTTCCTGGAAGGTGCAATCGCGCGACATGCCACACTGTCACGCGACCACCAGGGACCACGTGCCGTGCTCAACGCCCTCGACCGACTTGCCACTGGCTACGGTTCCAATCGCGACCGCGTGCGGCAAGATCTTGCCATCGCGGAAGCCCAGCTCCGCGATTACCAGGCCCGGCTGGGCAAGCCCTTCCCCCACGACGCCTACCTGTCCGAGTTGACCGAGCTGCGCGACCAACTGAAGGCGGGACTTTCCGCCAGAAGCCATCAGCCGGATAAAGAAGCGGTACAAAATGCTTTCGACTTGGCAGTGAAGATCGAGGAACTAAAAGCTGCCAACAGCATCGAAGCCGCGCCGCAGCGTGCCCGCCAAAAGCACTCCACCGCCGAGGAACCTATCACCGCGCGAATCCGCCGACGGCAGGAGGCAAGTTCTGAGGTTGAAGACCCATCAGTTGAAGCTGTGTAGGGCGAGCCAGCACCACATCGCGATCTGGTCCCGTTCGAGCCGAGCCGCGTGCCGGACTTTGTTGACCCGCCGCAGAAGATTCCGGAGCCGAACCGAATATGTGGCTCAATGTTTATGCACACGAATAACGGCAGCCGCCCAGGTGTAAACGAGCTTGCTACACTGATGCACTCTCGAAAAGAGCGTGTAGACGGAGGTTGTAGACCGGAATTCGGGGAAGACCGTAAACGCCTATCGCGTCGAGTTCTTCCCCGACCCTATTTCGATTCGGTCGATCACGGTGTTCGCTTCGGCCGCTCGCAGCGAGCTCGCGCGATCCGCTTCCCAGACCCAGCGCACCGATTGATCGCCGATCGTCGTAAACAGGGGGAAGAGGTTGCGGCCCCGGAGGCGAACCGTCGTAATCGGGAAGACCAGTTCGATCCCGAGTCCCGGATCGTAGGACATCGACGCGAGGCCGTAGTACGGCAGCGCCCGCCACGTGTCGTCGTGGAACCGCAAGCGCAGCATCGTCAACACTTCGCCGTAGTATTTCGACAGGCCGAACGCCGAATACGAATCGGGCGCGTCGGCGACCGGATTCCCCGGCAGTTGCAAACGCCCTTCGGATAGGTTGGCCCGCTCCACCGTCATCGCGGCGACCCCGCGCTGCGTTCCCGCGGCGAATCGCGCGGGTCGAGTTCAGCGGGTAAACCGAGCCGGTCCCGCAGCCCGCGCAGGCGGCGCGACAGCCACGCCCGCCAGACGTGGACGGGCGGAAGGTTCGCGTGGATGAGTTCGGTGGCCGAGACCCGCGAATCGCTCCGCTCGATCGCCCGCCGCAAACCCGCTTTGTCGTCCGTATACACGGTGGCCGAACGCCGCGCCCGCGAGGCCGAGACGTAAAACTGTTCCCGGTTCGAGGCCCGAAAGGATTCCGACGATTGAGCGATCAGGACGCGGTCCACCGTCTTGCCTTGCGAGGCGTGGCTCGTTACCGCGTAGCCGTGGGCGAGATGTTCGAAATCGGCCGCGAGGATGGCACCCCCAGCCAGTTCGAGGCCGCCGTCTTTCGTAAACGCCACAACCGTTGCCATCGTGCCGTTGTCGAGTCGCTTGCCGTCGAACGATTTCCCGTTCTTCGTAATCCGCACGCGATCCCCGGCGGAGAGCGCCAGCGGCTTGCGGTTGTACACCTGAAACCGGTCCGCGAGTCCGAGCGGAATGATCGTCTCGCGCCCACCGTCGTCCTTCGCCGCAATCGAAGCGGTGCCGATGTTCGCGACGGTATACCGCGCCCCGGCGCGAAAGCCTTTGGCTTGGGTGTGGAATTCGATGACATCGCCTTCGCGGTAGGAAGTCGGTTCCCGCCGTTCGGCGAGCGTGAGATCGCGGGCATCGAGCCGGGGAAGTTCCCGTTCGTCACTGGAGAGCATTTCCGAACTGCGGAGCGCGGAGCGAATCGCCCGCGTGATCGCGGCCCCTTCGGCGTGCGTCGGAGAGACGGCCAACACCGTTTCGCCCGCCCGGATCGCGCGGACGTATTCGGCGGCCATGGCCCGATTCCGTTCGCCGTCGGGGAGTTCTTCGACCCAGCCGAGATCGCGGTCGAGCAGATCGAATCCTTCGAGCGTTTTCGCTTCGCTCAAGAGCGCGACCGCTTCTTTGTAACGGCCCGTCTGTCGGCGGATTTCTCGAACCGTCGCGGGTTCGAGTCCGCCCAGGCGTTGCAGGAGTTCGAACGGCGAGCCGCGTTCGACCGAATGGTGTTGACGTTCATCGCCGGAGAGAATGACCCGAGCGTGGAGTGAACCGGCGATTTGGAATACGGCATCGAGCGTCTTCAATCCGAGCAGCCCGGCCTCGTCGATCCAGAGCACCCCGCCACGTACCGATTCCTGCAAACGTTCATCGAGCAGAAATCGGGCGACCGTGTCGGCGTTGACGAAGCCTTCGTTGCGGAGGACACCGCGACTCGCTTCCGCCGATGGAGCCAGGAGCAGAACCGATCTCCCCTCCCCTTCGATGGCGTCGACGCAAGCGCGGATCAGCGTCGTCTTGCCGCTGCCCGCTACGCCGCGCACCAGCATCACGCGATCCGGTGTTTTCAAGACGTGATGGATCGCTGCACACTGTTGCGGCGAGAGCCAGTCGGCGAGTGGAGGGACTTCGGGCACGAGTGCCCGACAGCAACCGATTCCTTGTTTGGCGAAGTCGAGAATCCTCGATTCTTCGGCGAGGACACCGTCCGTCGTCGCCAAGAGTTCGCCACGGTAATCGCGCACGAGCAGACCGTGGCCCTTGAGTTCGTCGGTAATCTCTTCGAGGGTCGCGCCGCCGACCCCGTAACGGAGTGCCGCCGCGAGCAGACGCTTGACCGGAACGACCGAGGAACGCTCAAAACTGTGCGCGACGGCAAACGCCATCGCGTCGCGAGCCGCCGCCGGATCGCGGCGGGCAACGGGTACATCGCGGGCGACGACCCGTGCGAGTGCGGCCCGCTCGTCGGGCGAGAGTCGGGCCTTCCAGATCGTGCGGAGTTCTTCGAGTGTAAACTTCAGTTGCTTTCGCTCGCGCGTCTTCGCGCCGAGCGACCCTTTGAGTGCGGGATCCGTGACCCCGAGTTCGGCGGCGAGCGCTTCGATTTGCTCTGTACGACGGGAAAAGGCTTTCAAGACGCGATCCGGGATGCCGCTGATCTCCCAGCCCGTCGCCGTGCGCGTGATGTCGAAGCCGAGTTCGGTGAGTTTGCGCGCATAGCGGGCGTGGAAGGCCGCTTCGTAGTACGGCGCGTTCTTGTAGACCTCACCGAGTTCCATCGCCTTCCAGCGACCTTCGACGGCATCGAACGTCGAATTGAAAATGAAACCGTGTGCGTGGAGGTGGGGATCGGGAATGCCGCCGACGGGCCTCGCCGTGGCGTGGACGAACATCGCGTATGCGAGATTGCCCGTCGTCCGCGTTTCGTCCTGCCCGCCGGTGCGAACGCGGGTTCGCGTTTCGGCTTCCAATTCCGCGAGCGTTTCCCGGACGGCTTCTCGGAAGGCGCGCAGTACCGCCGGATCGCCGGTGAGACCGTAAACGACGGAAACCGACTTCGGGACGTGGAAGTTCAAATCGAACCCGACCCGTCGCTCGGCTTTCGTCCGAGCCGTGATCCGCTCTCCCGTCTCCGGGTTCCTGTTCTCGCACAGCGCATCGAACGCCTTCTCGGTCACCTTCCCTTCGAGTCCCAAACGCTCGGCCCCGAGCCCGCCCCACTCCCCGGCTTGCTCTTGTCCTTCCGTGTAATACTCCCCACTTCCTTTGTAGTACGACTGCGCGGCCGCCGCGTTCGCCTGCACAATCACCCTCAGCACGGCCCAACCCCATGCGACTTCCCGACCCATTCTTTCCCGATGATTTCAGCTGCCATCTTCTATTGAACGGACCCCCGCAAATCCCGTCAGACGTCTCCCCTATCGGAGGTAGGTCGTCCGTTCGAGCCAAATCCTGGAGGGACGGACTCAATTCCGCCGAGGCGGAATCGAGCGCTTGGCCAGAGTGAAATTCGAGCGGCGCGGAGGATCAGCGGTTGGAGTTCGCAGGTAACTACCATCGGCGAGACCGAGTCTGCGCCAGATGCCCCAGGATCGACGCAGGGGAAGCGTTCGAACGCGGCGCAATGTCCACTATGGGTTCGGGCGTATTGAGCTTGCGGACGATCCTGAGGCTTGCGAATGCCGCAATGCGGAAACCCCGGCGTTTCGTTTTAGAGGGGTTTCGGACTGTCCTGTGTTGCCGGTTTCCCGCAACCCGGCCATCCGGGATCACTGCCTTTGCGGGATTGCGGCAACATCCGAAAAGCCGCTTTGCGGAATCGCCGCAACGCATGTTTTTCCGGATTGCGGAAAGCCCGCAAGACTGCAAACGTCCCCCTTGCCGGGTAGCGGCATCGCGGAGTTTGCGGTGTATCCGCAATGCCGGGGAATACGGAGGGGAATGCGAACGATAGCGGTGATCAATCAAAAGGGCGGGTCGGCGAAAACCACGACCAGCGTCTGCCTCGGCGCGACGCTGGCCGAGCGGGGGAAGAAGGTACTGCTGATCGACCTCGATCCGCAGTTTTCAGCCACGACATGGATGGCCATTCACGCCGTCGGTCGGGGCGTTTTCGACCTGTTCGCCGAGCCGGAGAAAACCAAACTTCAAAGTCTCATTCACCCGACGGCGACGCCGGGACTTTCGCTCGTCGGTTCGTCCGCGTGGCTCGTCGGAGCCGAAAAGGCACTTTCGACGGAACCGGGGGCCGAGACCGTGCTGCGCGAAAAACTCACGGCCCTCGATCATTCCTTCGATTACGTTCTGTTGGACTGCCCGCCGACCTTGGGCGTGCTGACCGTGAACGCGTTGACGGCCGTGAGCGAAGTGCTCGTTCCGGTGGCGTGCCACGTCATGAGCCTTCAAGGTTTGGCTCAGCTCATCCAGACCGTGGAACTCGTTCGCAAACGGCTCAATCCGCGAATCCAAATTTCGGGCATCGTGGCGTGTCGCCTCGACAACCGAACGAACCATGGCCCCGAGATCGTCGAAAAGCTGCGCGCTCGCTTTCCAGAAACAATGGCAACCGCCATCCGCGAAAACATCCGACTGGCGGAGTGCCCGTCGATGGGCGAACCGATCACGACCTACGCATCGAATAGTTCGGGGGCCGAAGACTATCGCTCACTGGCGCTGGAGCTGATCAACCAAGAAGCAGGAGGGAACCGTGAACAAGCCGCGAACCAATAAGAGTACGATCAAGAACGATCCCTTCGCGACGGTGATTCCGCTTGCGGTCGAGTCGAGTGCCACCGGCGACGAACCGGTCGTCGAAGTGGCTTCCGAACCGCCGGAGGTTGAGCCGGTGGAAAAACCGCGCCCCGCGAACGGGGATCGACAGCGCCGTACCGTGACCATGGTCGAGTCGCCTTCGCTAAAGGTCGGCAAGCAAAAGCTGACGGTGCATTTGGAATCGTCCTTGGCCGAGCGTGTGAAGAACGCCGCCTATTGGAATCCGAAGCTCACCATTGCCGGGATCGCCGAACAGGGGATTCGGTTGGCCATCGAGCGATTCGAGCGGGAACACGGCGGAAAGTATCCGCCGCGCGAGGGGGAGCTCGTCGGCGGACGGCCAATCAAATGAAGCCGCCTATAGCAGCCTCCGCAGGGAATTCGGCTGGAGGACGCGAAAGCGACTCGGTGACTGTCGGACGGCTTCGTGCTTTCACTCCCGCCCGCGCTGGAGTTGTTCGTGCTTTCACTCCCGGTTCGACCTCGGAAGTTCGTGCTTTCACTCCCGCGACAGGGGGTTAAGGTGCGGATTTCAAAAGAGTTCTCGACAGGTAAAGATCTAATGATCTAAATCTAAATGCATTAAACCGGGGAAATGCGAATTGACATGATGAAGGGAGAAGATTCTAAGGCGGACGTCAAAGCGATTTTACAGCAGTGGCTGGATCGGGCGGGGAAGTCGCAGGTCCAAGACCTGACGCATTGCGAGTCAGCGGACGCTGCAACTCGCGACGAAGCCGATGAAGCCGAAAGCGGCCCGAAGACCGACGAAGTCGGAGGCCGTTACGACTTCGACCTCGCGGAGTTTCCGCTGTTCAGTCTCTACAAAAATCGACTCGCGACCCGTGGACGCGAACCGCTCACGTACACCGACACGATACGCGGGCGCGACGGCGAACCGGTCGTTCGGACTTGGAAAGCCTATCCGGGACCGTTCGGGTTCGGCGGTGCCACCACGCAACTCTTGCTCTACGACTTGCTCCAAATGTATTGCGAACAGGGCGCGAGCGGAACCCAGATCGAATTCGGCACCGTGCGTTCCTTGCTTATGAAGCGAGGGGAACGCAACCCTTCCAAGAAAGATTACGAGCGAGTTCGACGCGACATCGACATCTTGCGCGGGTACGATTTCCACGCGACCAACGCTTTCTACCACCGCGAACGCAAAGCCTATGTCGATATGAAGTGGCGGCTTTTCGGCAGTGTCTTCTACTTCAAACCGTCGCCGGACGACGCCGATCACGAACTGCCGTTCGGCTTCCTCGAAGTCAGTCCCGTCTTGCAGCAGATCGCCAAGTCGCGGGGATTTTTCTCCATCGGCTTCAAGAACGAACTCTTCTACGCACTCAAACCGATGGAGCAGCGGTTGGCGGTTTACCTAGCCAAGAAATTCGTGTCGCAGAAGTTGCACCGGCGATTCGTCGCCGATCTCGTTCGCGCCTTGCCGATTGAAACCGCGACGGAACTTGATGCGAGAAAAACGATCAAGCGAACCGCGAATGGGCTTTTGGAAGCCAAAGTTCCTATCTTGGCAGGGTTCCGATTCGAGAAGAGCGTGAAAGGGGAGTGGCTCGTCGTCTTCGAGCGCCAGCAGACCCCGAGGCAGGACGCGAACACCTACGTACACGCCGCCCGCAAACTTGCTCCCGGCCTTCGCTCTCAGATCGAGAGGATCGTCGAAGCCGTCGGCGGCAGCGAAGACCACGCTTGGTGGACTCAGTGCGCGAAACGACTCGGATCGGGAGCCGTGGATCGCGGTCTGGGTCTCCTGAAAGAAGCACGACAGCATCAGGAGATCAAGAACCCCGGCGGAATGCTCACGTGGCTGTTCCAGAAAATCGCCCGCGAGTACGGGGTGAGCCTAAACTGAAGTCGTTCCATACGTTAAACGTCGCCGATTCAAATCACTTCGGTCGAGAATTGATGCCTCAGACGCGAATAGGTATGAGGCATTCCGGTAGATTCGTATTTGAATGGGGAAGCGTCACGACACCGATATGTGGCTCCGTCGTGTGCGAATGCTTTACGGCCACGTTCGAGACCCTATGACTGTGCGGATATTCCCTGCTCGTGCCGGAGAGCAAGTACCGTTCGGCTTCATCGTCGTACGTCCCGTCTTTCAATCGATCGCCGAAACGCGAGGCTCCTTCTCGTTCGACTTCGTCAGCAAGCTTTTATACCATTTGAAGCCGTTGGAACAGCGACTCGCGATCTACCTCGCCAAAAAATTCGTCTCGCAAAAACTCCATCGCCGCTTCGTGCAAGACCTCGCGAAGGCACTCCCCATCGAAACCGCCAACGAATCAAACGCACGGAAAGTTTTGGCCCGCGCCGCGAAGGGCTTGCTCGACGCGAAGATTCCGTCCCTGGCCGCATACCGCTTCGAGAAATCGGTCACGGGAAAGTGGCTCATCGTCTTCGAGCGAAAGCACGCCCCGAAGCAAAACGACGCCATCTATCGACGAGCCGCAGAAGAATTGACGCCCGTCCTCTTCGGCGTCGAACGCATCGTCGAAGAACTCGGCAGCGACGACGACCGTGCCTGGTGGACCCAATGCGCGAAGCGACTAGGCAACGGAGCCGTCGACCGCGCACTGGGTTTACTCAAGGAAGCGAAGCAAACCCAAACCGTCCGCAACCCCGGCGGCCTGCTCACGCGGCTCTTCCAGAAAATCGCCGACGAGTACGGAGTCGCGTTGAATTGATTGAAGGAGAATGGAAAAGTGATTTGGCTCAGCGATGATCAACATCGACCTGCTTCGGCTGTTGGTATACAACTTCGTCGCCGCCGTCGCGATTCTCGAAGGCTGGCTCGCACGCCACCAATCGCGACTGCCCAAGACACCTATGACGCAGGAGGGAAAATAGCCGTACGCACGACTGGCGGGCGTGACGGTGTTGGCACGCCCGCCTGCACCAAAATTCCCATCAATTCGGCAAACGGCCCTTCACAACGCCAAATCCCTACACCCTTAATTCGGCAATAAATGCGACCACAATTTGGACCGGTACAAGTCGAAGCGGCTCATGACCGAGGTCGCCGCTTTGGTTAGCCGAAGTACCGAGATGGGAAGAAGTTAGATGGAACAAGCTCCAAGCTGTTTCTCGGACTACAATGAGGGAAAATTGGCATTGACTGGATTACTCACTTCGTCTGTGGCCTAAAATCGATTTGGAAATACCATTAGGGTATCTCTCTCCCAAGGCTCGCAGCCTGTTATGAAAACAGTCGCCCGACTGGTGGTACGAACCGGAACTCCGGGTTTGTTGTTGCTGCGCCCGGGGCAGTACGTGATCGGTCGGCATAGTGACTGCGACCTGATCCTGAACGCTCGTGAAATTTCGCGTCGTCATGCGTCCGTCGAAGTCGATGAAAACAGCTGCTCGACTCTGGTCGATTTGGGCAGCCGAAACGGTACGAACGTCAACGGGAAACGAGTGGATCGGTGCCAATTGAGCCACGGTGCCTTGATCACAATCAGTACCGTGACCTGTTTGTTTGAATCGATGGTGGCCGACGAATTCACCGATGAGGAAACGACGCCCGCCCCCATAACGCCAGCAGAAATCTTGCCTCGCGTATCACCCGCCGAACAGCGAGTGCTGTTCGCTTTGCTGGGTGGGTTATCCGAAAAAGAGACCGCTGCGAAGTTATCGATCAGCCCACACACGGTCCACAATCACATCAAGCAGATTTATTTGGCGTACCAGGTGAATTCAAAAGCCGAGTTGCTCGCACTTTTCATTTCGCGGCCCAATGCTATGCAAGGATTTTGAAAAATAGCCTGAACAGGTCATAGCGAGGCGCTCCCCACTTTCGATAGAACGAGCTCAACAACATTTCAATTCCTGGATCGCACCGTGCGATGCTGCGGCGTATACGCCAACAACAACGAGTTGCGATCTGATCCTGTAATCTGGGGTGGCTCATGTTGGATCGTCGCGAGTTTCTCCAGGCAGGCGTTGCGACAGGAGCGATTGCAGTAACGGCAACGGTTGCCAATGCCGAGCCAATTCCTGGGCCGTTCTCCAATCCCACACGGAAGTTCGATCCGAAAGAAGCAGAACAGATCCCGAATTGGGCTTTCTCGCTGCCGTTCCATCACATTCCGACGATACGCCCGTGCAAGGTCGCGACATTTGAACAACTCAAAGCGGGTGGGTTCTTGATTCACCCCTCGGACCCCGTGCAAATTGGGCAGGTGTATCACGGCATCGCGAGCGAATGGTGTCACACGCCGCAGATTTGGAAGAAGTTCTTCGGCTGCAATCCGAGTCTGCACGGAGCCGAAGCCTGGAAGGATAAGCAAGACAGCTTCGGCACCTTCGCCCATCACAAGACGAACCAGCCGATCAAGAACTGGGGGCATTTCCCGATCAAGTGCTACAAGGTGCCGATGCGGGAAGCGTTCGCTAAGCTACGACCCGATGCGGGCGGCGAAGCTCGGGTTTACACTTACGGTGGAATGATTCCCGGGCCGCTGTTCCGCCATCGCATCGGTCAGCCTGCGGTGGTGCGGTTCGAGAATCAGCTCGAAACCGAAGTCTCGATCCACCTTCACGGTGGGCATTCACCGTCGCATTCGGATGGCTTCCCATCTTTTTATGTGCTGCAAGGCAAAGCCCGCGACTACTTTTATCCGCACATTCTGCCGCTTCGTGGCACTCATGCCGATGATGCGAAACGAATCGCCGAACTGACGTGCCGCGATGGGAAAAAGCTCAAACGGTACGACCCCAAACTCGGTTCGGCGAAGGCACCGGGGCAATTCCCGGACATGACGGAAGCCCAGTCCACGATGTGGTACCACGACCACGGGATGGACGCCACGGCTTACAACGTCTCGAAGGGTCTGGCCTCGATGTGTTTGTGTTTCTCGGAGCCGGAGTTGTGGCTGATCGCGAACAACATTCTCCCAGGGTTGGGGGAGAAGTCCTGCTTCGACCCCGAGGAAAACGGACCGGGTAACGATGCCGAGTTGGACGATCCAAACTTGCCTGGGCATTACAAACGCGGGAAGGAACCGTTCCACAATCCGTACGACATTCCGATGGTGTTGCAGGACAAAATCATCGATCGCGAGACCGGGCAAATCGCTTATGACGGTCAAGGCCACAACGGCTACCTCGGCACCACGATGTTCGTGAACGGCATTCCGTGGCCGAACCTGACGGTCGAAAATCGCAAGTATCGGTTTCGGATTCTCGATGGCTCGAACGCTCGCATCTTCCGGCTGCGAATCCTCTCCGAGGCGGACTATCTCCGGGCGAGCACGGAGGGGATGACCAGCGAGGAGTACGACCGCTGCTCGAAGGAGTTTCTCCAAATTGGTAAAGACACCTGGTTGTGGTCGGAACCAGTGGCGACCAAGAGCGTCGTTCTCACGATGGCCAAACGAGTGGACATTATCTTCGACTTCACCGAGCGCGGTCAGACACCGCTGTTTCAGAAAGTCGGCGACAAGTACGAAAAACTCCCAGCAAAAGGCGGCGCGAGCGGACGCATCTTTTATCTCGTGAACACGATGCCGCAGAACGATGGCCGCGGTCCGAAATTGAAGCTCGAAATCCCCGAAGACCCACGGATGCAACCCCTGCCATTTGAGACAGATTCGGTGAAGTTGACGGAATTGAGCAAGCCGATTCCGCTGATGCGATTCGCCGTCGAAGGCGAGCCGATTGCACTGGAGAAAGAAGCCGAGGTCGCGGTGGGAGTGCAGTTGATCGAAAAGCGGCCCAAGATCGAGGATTCGGAAATCCGAGTCGTACGGGAGTTTGTGTTCCAACGAGGCAAAGGCTTCTGGATGGTGAACAAACGGTTCTACGACCCGACGATCTCGAACGCTTCGCCTGTGCTGGGCAGTGCCGAGGAGTGGGTCTTGCGAAACGGCGGTGGCGGCTGGTGGCACCCGATTCACATTCACCTTGAGGCCCACCAACTCGTTGCCTATCTGAAAGACTTCGAGGCTGATGGCCTGAAGGATGACGAAAACGCCACGACGTTGAAGCCGCTCGATCAGATGACGGATGTAACCAAGTTCATGCCGTTGACCGAAGTGATTGCCAACCACGATACGCAAATTCTCGGCCCGAACACGGCCGTGCGGATCAGAATGCGATTCCGGACCTGGCCGGGGCCGTTCGTGTTCCATTGCCACAATCTCGAACACGAAGACATGCGGATGATGCACAACTTCGAGCCAGTGCCCGATGAGAACTATCAGCCGCCGACAACCTTCGATCCACTGCATGTCGATCCCGATGTGGCTCCCACGGTTCGCACGCACGGCAATGACATGACCTATCAAGGCTACGACAAACTTACGAACCCCGGCGGTCGCATGGGCGAACTGCCCTGGGAGTTGTACCCCGTGCCGATCACTCCCGTCGAACGCGGCGGTGAGTTCCTCATTCCTCCGCGGAAAAACTAACGCATCGCTCGGTGAAAGGATTGGTCATGCTTTCGCTTCTCTTCGATCTGCCCGCGACCTTGCAGCGTTGGCCCCATCCCGTGGATGGTCGCCTGCGTGTGTGCGATCGGTTCGCCGATGTGCCGGTGCTGAATCAGTTCGGCACACGGTATCGCTTTCATCGCGATTTTGTCGGCGGTCGTATGCTCGTCATCAGCACGATGTACACCGAATGTCGCGGGACGTGCCCGACCACGAACGCAACCTTGAAACAGCTTCGGAAACTGCTCTCGCCCGCACTCGGCCCCTCGCTCGCGTTTCTCTCGATTAGCCTCGATCCTGAGACGGATCGGCCGGACAAACTCCGCGAGTACGCGGGTCGTTTCGGCGCGACGAATCCGACTGACAAGCTGTGCCCGTGGCATTTTTTGACCGGCGAAAAGGCTGATCTCGAGAAGCTGCGAAAAAGCCTGGGACTGTACGATCTGAATCCGAAAGTCGATGCGGATATTTCCCGGCACGAAGCCACGATCCTGTTCGGCAACTGCGACCGCGACCGATGGGGCACACTCCCCGCTGGCTTGCGAACACCACTCTTGATCGAAGCGATTCGCCGAGTCGTCGGTACCACACCGGAGCAACGCTTCGGCTTCAAACTTCCCTCGTAGTCTTTCCGTGAGATGAAGCATGACATCCTCAACTCGTACGGGATTGGCTGCCGTGGTCGCCGGGTTGGCACTGGTCGCAGCGATTCCCAACGGCAACGCGCAAGCCCCGCGAGCGATACCCACCGGCAAGGAGAATCCGCCGAGTGTCTCGCATCTCGTAGGGCACGAAGAATCGGCGTTGTTGGAAATCATTCAGAGTGCAATCGACGATTGGGATCCGCGAGCGTTGGTCAATCCGTACCTCAAGAAAATTCCGGGGAAGACGCCCGAGGAGAACGATCGATATCAGATTCGTCGGCCCGATTTACTGGAGTTCATCGCAGATGCCGATGCGGCGGTTCGGCTTGGTAAAGCATTCTTTTGGGAGATGCAGGCGGGCAGCGACTTCACGGACATCGGTGCGGGGCAGTTCGCAGGCACGGCGTGTGCATCGTGTCACTATCGCTTCGGCCAGGATGCCCGAAACCGACACACCTCGCGAGTGCCTTATGTTGGGTGGGAAAAATACCAACTCGATACCAAGCACCCGGTTAAACCGACCGCTGGCCCGTACGATCCACAAAAGGGAGAATTTCAACAACTGCCGCAGAAGAACAACGTCACGGTTCCGAACTTTGGCCCGCCGAATCCAGACCCGGAAAAGTTCGATGGCAAACCGAAATGGACCCCGACCGAACCGACCGATCCTTTGAATCTGAGCGTGATTGTTGGCTCGCAGGGAGTTGATCGCAAACTTTTTGAGAACCTCGAACAACCACCACGAAAGACGACCATCAACGGGAAGGAAGTCTCCTGGTTCGTCGAGATCGGAAAGGAATCGAAGCCGAGTACAGCCAAGACTCCCTTCGAGTGGGAGATGTTCCGGGAAGGGAATCGCGACCTGCGACAGATCACATCTCGCAACTCTCCGTCTGTCATCAACGCCACATTCGCGGACCGTCTCTTCCACGATGGCCGAGCCGACTCGACGTTCAATGGCTTCTCCATCTTCGGGGATCACGACCGCCGCGAAGTGATTTACAAACGCACCCACGATTTGCCGACGCGGTTGATTCCGGTGTCGATTGCAATATCGCACGCTGCTCTCGCGAGTCAGGCGGTTGGCCCGATCGTCAACGAAGTGGAAATGTCCTACAAAGGGCGAACCTTTCCCGACCTGGCGGAGAAGTTGCTCAGGTCTCGCGTGCTCTTCGCACAAACGATTGATGGGAACGATTCCGTCTTCCAAGGCTCTGGGATTCAAGAAAAGACCTACGAGGAACTGATCAAGGCTGCATTTCGTCGCGAATGGTGGGACGACTCCGGCGTAACGAATCCACAGGTCGATCTGGAACTGAAATTGAAGCAAGCCATCGCGGTTCCCGCTGAAGGGGAAGCTCGACGTGTGCCGGAAAAGGGCACCATTCGGCAAGCGAATTTCCCGCTCTATTGGGGCCTGTCGTTGATGCTGTACCAATCGACGCTCATCTCGAATAACTCGCCGTTCGACCAGATGATGCGTGGCAAACCGCAAGGAATTTGGGACGCCTGGGAACGGCACAAGGGTCGGGTTGGCAACGTGCGGCTGGATCGCGTCCTCTATTCCGAGCCTCACAAGCCCGGAGCGGAACCGATCCCGCGCGAGGAAGTCGATGAGGCCTCGCGATTGCGCGCTTTGCGGGCGGAGAAAGGCGAGAAGCCGACGATCCCGACGAATAATCCGAAGATCATCGCGACCGCAGTCTTCCAGCGGGGGATGCGAGTCTTCGAGCGAGCGGACTGCCGGGACTGCCACGATGGGCCGAACAAAAGCGAACTTTACGACCGCACGGCCAACAATCGAATCGTCGATGGGATTGCGAAAACGCTCTCGCACACGCTCTTCCCCAACGCGCAAGGCGACGCAGCCGCCATCGTGCTCGCGAAGACACGCGAACGGCTCATCGCCGAACTGACCTCCGACTTGCGAGATCTCGAGCCCGGATTGGCCGAGTTAGTCGCCAAAAATATCGCCCGCGAACTGCTTCGTCGTACGAGCGAGTTGGAAGGCGAATTCGCACAGTTGGACGGGACGATCGAGCGGACACTACTCAACGGCTTCAAGATCATAACCGACAAACCAACTCGCAAGAAGATTGGCGACAAACTGATTCAGTTTGAGTTGTTTGGTCGCAACGGATTGGGTCGCCGGCCCTTCTTCAACGAGCAACAGCGTATCGCACAGGCGGAGTTGATTACCGGTCCCGTCCTGATCGAAAAGATGTTGATCCCCACGAATCAACTGTTCGCCAGACCGCGACTGCCCAGCGGTGGCGACCTCACGGTACCCCATGCGTTCTACGATGCAGGGTTCTACGGACTGGGCGTGACGCACCCGCGTTTCGATCGCGGCATCGGTGGGATCACTCCGATTAATGTTGAAGAGGACGACACGACCGAAGCCGGTAGTCTCGCGGCGATCAAACAGGCCGCACGTGGCGTCAGCGGTTCCGCGTATCGGTTCCAGGCGGACCGCAAGGGGCGTGGCGCCAATACAGCCGGTAAATATGCCGCACCCAAAACCGTGCCGCAAAAAGCACCCAACAACATGGTACCCGCTTCCACCGATTTCTCCTGGAGCCGTACCGAACTGCCACCGGATATCTCGTGGGAAGACATGATCGATCCGCGTCGCAGCCGCACGCATTTCAAGTCGCGTTCGCGGGAACTCGTCGTGGACGAAGAAGCGTGGGGCCATCGCAAACCGTTCCTCCACGACAACGAGTTGATGTTCTGGGGCAATTTCAAAACACCCTCGTTGCGAAATGTCGAACTCACCGCACCGTACATGCACAACGGGCAATTGCAAACACTCGAAGAAGTGATCGAGTTCTATGACCACGGCGGATTGATCGCACGAAGCGAAAAGTACAACCCTGACAAGCACCCACGGATTCGCAAGTCGAACCTGACGATCGACGACAAGAAGGCGCTCCTGTTCTTCTTGCTCTGCTTGACGGATGAAGCCGTTCGCATGGAAAAAGCTCAGTTCGATCATCCTTCGATTCGCGTTCCTAACGGATACGAAACGAATCAGCAGCAGTGGATATGCATCTCGGCACGCGGTCGCAAGGGTGGCGCCGAGATGAAAAGTTTCCCCAGCGATCAATAAGTCCGATTCGACCACACCGGAGCAGCTATGGCAGTTATTGACTCGGAAATTGAAGGCCCCGTGAGTGGCGTGCCCGTGCTCAACGCGGCAGGCGACGTCGTGACCATGACCGTCAATGGTGTCCCCGTTCGCGTTCCAGCGACGGTACTCGACCCGGATACGGGATTGCCTGTCCCCATGCCGATCCACACTCCGACGGGGCGGATCAGCCTCGCACAACTGGCCAACGCCACGCCATTTCCAGGACGCAAGCGACGCACCCCAACGGGAGCACTGGAAGATATTCCCGGCTTCGATGCCGCCACCGCGATTGTCGAAGGCGGCTTCGAGATCGATCCAATGCAGCCGTTTCCGAACATCCTCGTTGCCACGACGATGGAAATCGAACCGGCGGAAAACTTGTTGCTCGGTGCGGTGACATCGATTGCACCGCTCCGAATCAACGGTGTGGAAGTTCGTGAAATTGTCGATCCCGTTGGCCGCATGGCGTTCGGAGGCTACAAGAACGAATTTGGCTTTAAAGTCACGCTGATACCGCAGTTGGTCGGCACAGCCGCCGCTGCCGAGGGGTACTTCGCCGGTAACTTCTTCTTCGCCCACACGGTTGAGGTCGATGCGCTCGCGCCACTTGTGGCCGGCCAACCGCCCGTCAGCATCACACGAGCCAGAACCCGACGCCGACCGGGCGGACCCGCAACCGTGGACATTCGTGGGGGGGTCAACTTCGCGGCCATTCCTGGCATCAGCACTTTCACCGTGGGAATCAACCGATTCGACCGCGATTTGGTTCCGGTACCACCCGTCGATTCCAACGATATCCTCATCGGAATTGTGCGAGCCACCCGTGATGGTGCATTTCCGAACTTCGGCCTCTGGCGACTCAGTGGCCCGCTCTCGCAACCGTCCGAAGGGGTTGCCGCCAGCCAGCCGTTCCCACCGACGGCACCCCGGTATATTCGTGTGTATCCCTCGCTACCGGGTGTCGTCCCTGGACCGGGTAACACAGCCACTGAAGAAGCCGACGTGCGATTTTGACCCGCGTCTGTCGGCAGTCGATCACCATGCCACTTCCTATTGAGAAGGAGCCGATACATGCAAGTAGAAATACAAGTCAACGACAGCCCGTCCCCAGCGAGTCGATTTGTCACGTGGAGCGCGGCACCGTGTCGCGTGCGGATGACCGATGCCAGTGGTGCCGTAAGTTCAACCGTAGTGATCGATTTAACCGCCTCGTCGAAAGCTGGCGGTGGACAGATCGGTTTCAGCAAAGCTGCTACCGGGGCGTTCTCGAAATCGTTAGCTGTCACGGTGCCGACTTCCGGGGCTTCCGTTTCGTTTTTCGTCGCGGGTACGTTTGGGAAACCGAGCAGCGATGCAGGCGATATCTCGGTCGTCGCCAAATCCGGTGCAGCTACCGTTGGCACCGTCGATTTGATGGTTCGGATTCGTAAGGATGCAAACACACTCAGCATTCCCGAACGCGATCGATTTCTGGCGGCGCTGGGCACGCTCAACAACAAAGGCACGGGACGGTTCGTCGATTTTCGAGACATGCACGATGGAAATGGCGATTCGGAAATGCATGGCCACCCCGGCTTCCTCCCGTGGCATCGGGCGTATCTCCTAGACCTCGAACGAGAACTCCAGACCATCGATCCGAGTGTGACGATTCCGTACTGGCGATTTGACAAGGCAGCAACCAAACTGTTTCAACCTGAGTTCATGGGCGTTCCCGATTCCATTGGAGCCGTGCAATTCGTTGCAGGCCATCCGTTAGAATTCTGGACGACCGATGGCGTCCTCGGCATCGATCGGGAAGCGCGATTCAATACCGCGACGAAGAAAGCCTTTGTCAGTTCGGAAGCCACAACTCTCGGGCTGGGTAAGACTTTCGTGGACTTCAAAGATATGGAAGACGACCCACACGGAGCTGCCCACACCAGTTTCACGATGTCGATACCTGGTTTCATGGGCGCGACTGGCGTCGTGAGTTTCATAACCGATCCCGCGACAGCACCGAAGGATCCCCTATTCTATCTGCTCCATTGCAACGTCGATCGACTCTGGGCAAAATGGCAGAAGACGAACAAGCTCTTCGACTCTTCAAAAGCAGCGGCGTTCTTCACCGATCCGATAGCCGGCAAAAACCGGATCGGCCACAATCTCGGGGACACTATGTGGCCCTGGAATGGAGCGGTGGCTGCGCCACGACCGCCGGTTGCGCCGGGTGGCACGATCGCGGGGTCTCCGATTTTGACTGCTCCCCAAAACAGCCCCTTTGTTCGTGACATGTTCGACTACAGCGGAGTCGTGGCGTCGAATAACCAACTGGGTTTCGATTATGACGATGTTCCGTGATAACATGGGACTATAACCAAATCCTAGAGAGGAAAACATCATGGCCGATAAATCTGCATGGGGAATCGCGTTCGATCAAAAGAAAACGACCGCCCAGCGAGACCAAGCACTCGAATCGTCGCAGCCGACCAAATACTCGCCCGAAGAACTGGATCAACTCGCAGAACTCGTGGCAGACCGCGATTGCGCGGAGAAGCTTCGAAATACGGCCCTGCGAATGCTCTTTTTGGCGCGATTCTCCAACCCGAACTTCCCCAAATGGCGTCGGAAATTTACGACCCTGCTCGTCAAACTCATGAATGACCCAACGCCCGCCTTTCGCGAAGCGGGTCTGAGTGAGTTGGCAAAGGCCAAACATCCCGACGCGCAGAAACGGTTGCTCGCAGGCTTGAAAAACCCGGCCGAAGCCCCGATGGCCGTGACGAAAGCACTCCAATTATTGCGGTACGACGTACATTCGGATGCGTTCCCAATCGCTCGCGAACTGGCGATGAACTCGGAGGATGCGCAGACCCGTCAAGCGGCACTGCGATTACTGGCAGCCGACCCCGGTGCAGCGGGACTCTTCGAGAAGCTATTGCTCGACAAAAAGGAGACACCCGAAATCCGCCGGGTTTGTGCGGTCGCATTCAACAACCTCAAGCCGAAAGCATACCAAGCCCGTGCACAACAAATTGTGCTCGATGACGATGAAGACCACGACTTGCAAGCACAAAGCCTTGCGGCCCTGACGAACTTCGTCGAGACGGCGGCACTGGATGCACCGGTCACTGCAAAAGTGAAAGAGTTGAAATCTCAATCACCGGAACGGGTCAAAAAAGCCGCCCGACAGTATCTACAGAAACACGATACCGAGTAATGCACACCCTAGCGCAACCGTTGACAACTGAGGCCTTCGCATTTCGCATCCAAAATGCGAAGGGTTCGCACGAGTTAATCGAGTACCTCCCAGAAGATCACACGATCTATCAAGGGCGAAGTGCTGCGGACATCGTGCGAATGCGGGGTTGGCTCATCCTGAATTTGGCAACGGATCGTGTTCCGGCCTCAGCGATTCCCTTCTTACTCGAAGAACTCGAATCCGGACACGATGCATACCTGGTAGCCGCTGCCGCGAGAACGATTCGTTCGACCGCGCCGAATCCCACTTACACACCGTTCGTTCTCAACGCGTTACGGAACAATGCCGGTCAGGATGAGCCTGTTTCGCTGGATGTGTTTGGTGAAATCTCGTCCGGAACTGATACGACGAGCATTGTACATGAGTTGTTGGAAACGCTTGCCTGGCTCGGACCAAACGCGGCGAATGGCCTGGGACAAATCGAGTCGATGCTGAAGTCAGACTTGACTCTCGAATCGTCATACCGTTGCCGACTACAGACTTTCGCAGATTCGCTCTCACGAGCAACACCCTCGGATTGCTGCGACTGGTCGCGCGGCCCCCAACCAATCTCCATTCCGTTCGATCGCTCGATTAGGGACATCCCTTTTGAAGATCAAGATGAAACACGCATGACTTTTGCCGAGTTATTCTGCGGTCAACCTACCATAGTGGCGTTTTTCTATACCCGATGCGACAACCCATTGAAATGTAGTCTGGTCATGTCGAAACTTTCCCAGTTGCAAAAGCGATTGAGCGAGTCGAATCTACACGAAACTGTCCGAATAGTCGCAATCACTTACGATCCCAATTACGATCTCCCACATCGATTGAAGAATTATGCCACGAGCCGGGGGTTCCAATTCGACGAGCGAAATCGGATTGTCCGAACAATTTCAGATTTTGATATACTGCGTTCGCACTTTCAATTGGGAGTCAACTTCTCCACAGCGACGGTCAATCGACACCGACTGGAGCTACTCGTCCTGGACGCAGATGGTGCGGTGAATGCACGCTTCGAACGATTTCATTGGAAGGAGGAGGATGTCGTCGAAGTTGTTCGACAGCTGAATGCTGAACGATCGAATTTACTTCCTCGTTCGCGATACACGCCATTGCTCGGCGCACTGGCTTCAATTGGGTATGCACTGTTTCCCAAATGTCCGTATTGTTGGGCCACTTATTTCAGTTTCCTCGGCTCGCTCGGTTTCGGCACCATCCCGTATTCACCTTGGCTGCAACCAATATTGGCAATACTCATGTTCCTCAACCTTGCGATGGTCGGTTGGCGTTCTAGGTCGTCTCGAACTTGGTTTCCGATAGTGTTGGTAGCGTTAGGTGCTGTTTCATTCATCATCTATCAACTTGTCGTTTCTCATCCTCTCCTAGCAACACTCGGTGTGGTCGTCACCATCTGTGGGTCATTCTGGTCGGGATTACGAACCAGGAGCCACCAAACTGTCGATCCGGTTGCTTTTGGTTCTTGACGATGTGATCAGTAAGTGAAGTGCCAACACTTTGCTAACCACATGGGACATGTGGCTACCCCATGAGTACAATGCCGACACCCTGTGAAAAATCACTATCCACTTGAAAACGAGGGTAAGCCACGCGAAATCGATCCGAACGCCACGCGGGGGAAATGTGACTCTGTCAGGTGCAGCGCCTGGTTAGCCGCTGCGCGGGGGAGGCCCCCGCCCCACAATGACAGGAACTTGCCTATCTTATACCCAGCGTATCGCGCGATGCTCGATAGG